>WRFP01000034.1 GCA_009778725.1 Propionibacteriaceae bacterium | reverse complement strand
AGTTGTTCGAGCATGGGCGCATCACGACCACGGAAACCCGGGCCAAGAGGATGCAGCCGTTGGCGGAGAAGCTGATCACCAGGGCCAAGAGGGGCGATCTGCACTCTCGCCGGATCGTCATGAGGACCATCACCGATCCCACGGTGGTCCACGTCTTGTTCACCGAGATCGCCAAGTCGCTGGAACAGCGCGAGGGTGGCTACACCCGGATCACGAAGGTCGGCAATCGCAAGGGTGATAACGCTTCCATGGCGGTCATCGAGATCATCACCGAAGAAGTCGCACCGAAGTCCAAGGCCAAGAAGGCCGACTCCAAGCGCCCGGCCAAAGCGGCCGACACGGTGCTCGTTGACGACGACGCCCTCGAGGGCGACGAGACTGACGACGAGACAGACCTGGACGAAGAAGCAACCGAGGACACTGCCGAGACCGAAGACGACGAGGCTGCCGGTGACGAAGAGTCGGCCGACGAGGCTGAGGCACAGCCGGACGACGAGGCTGAGGAAAAGTAACCCGCTAGACTTTCCGCATGATTGATCCGAAACTGATTCGTACTGACCCTGACCGGTTGCGCCGTGCCCAGGAAGCCCGTGGAGAGTCGGTCGAATTGATCGATCAGTTGATCCAAGCCGATGAGAACCGGCGGGATGCGATCGCGCGATCCGAAGCCTTGCGAGCCCAGCAGAAGGATCTCGGGCGTCAGGTCGCGAAAGCCACCCCCGACACCCGGACCGCATTGCTGGCCCAGGCCAAACAACTGGCGGAGCAGGTGAAAGAGGCTGAAGTGGCCACGGGTCTGGCGGAGGCGCAGTTCACCGACCTGATGATGGCACTGCCCAACCCTGTGTTCGAGGATGTCCCTCGCGGCGGGGAAGACGACGCGGTGGTGATCGAAGCGGTCGGGGTTCCGCGCGACTTTGCGGCCGAAGGCTTCGCCCCACGCGATCACCTGGAATTGGGCGAGATGCTGGGCGCGATCGACATGGACCGCGGGGCCAAGGTGTCCGGGTCGCGGTTCTACTTCCTCACCGGCCAAGGGGCCCTGCTCGAACTGGCATTGACCCAGTACGCCGTGTCTCGTGCGCTGGAGTGGGGGTTCACTCCCATGATCGTCCCGTCACTGGTCAAACCGTCGGCCATGGACGGCACGGGGTTCCTCGGTCAGGCGGCCGAGGATGTGTATCACCTTCCCGATGACGACTTGTACCTGGTGGGCACCTCCGAGGTGGCCATGGCGGCGTACCACTCCGATGAGATCCTGGACGCGGACAAGCTTCCCTTGCGCTATATGGGCTACAGCCCGTGCTTCAGGCGCGAGGCAGGGTCGTACGGCAAAGACACCCGGGGCATTTTCCGCGTGCACTGGTTCGACAAGGTAGAAATGTTCGTCTATTGCCGCCCGGAGGATTCTGAGGCGGAACATCTGGCCATCCTCGACTTCGAGAAGAGCTTCATTTCCTCGCTGGGCATCCCCTTCCAGGTCCTCGAAGTGGCGGCCGGGGACCTCGGTCTGTCGGCTGCCCGCAAGTTCGACTGCTACGGGTGGGTGCCGAGCCAGGAACGCTACCGCGAGATCACCTCGACCTCCAACTGTACGGGGTTCCAGTCCCGCCGCCTCAACGTCAGGGCCCGCTACGCCGACGGGATCGGGCCGGTGGCCACCCTCAACGGAACCCTCTGCGCCATGACCCGGATGATCATCATGATCTTGGAAAACAACCAGAACCCGGACGGGTCGGTGAGGGTGCCCGAGGTCCTGCGGCCCTTCCTCGGCGGACGCGAAGTCTTGACCCCCTGAGCGCGTTGCCCCCGGACCTGAGAGGAGTTGGAGCGTGGTTGGGCTGAGCCCGAATGCGAACAGCGGGGGTGTGCCGGTGTACCTGGTCATCACCCTTCACCGGCCTGACACACAGATGACACTGGGATCCGCTCAGGTGCCCGCATGACGCGCCGGCCTGACCACGCCCACTCGTCCATTGCGGGCTCACCGTCATGGAGGCCGAAACTCGTGGCCGTCGATGCGGACGGGACCATTGTGGAAGCAGGCGACCATATTCCAGATGACATCGTCGCGGCCTTGCACGGCGTCGACGCCGCAGGGGTGCCGGTCGTGCTCGCGACAGGGCGGTCCTGGCTGGCCGCGAGGATCATCCTGGACAATGTGGGGATCGCCCCTGCGTACTGTGTGTGCAGCAATGGCGCCACCGTGATCTCCTACCCGGATGAGAATGTGGTGGGCCAGGTGACGTTCGACCCGGCTCCGCTCGTGGAGGTTCTGCGCGGTCATCCCTCGGTGGTCGTGGCCGTGGAGGAATTCGGGCGCGGTTACAACCTGTCTGCGCCCTTCCCGCCCGGGGGATTCGAACTGCGTGGCGAGTTGCGCGTCGTCAGCTGGGATGAGCTGGCCCAGCACCAGGTGTTGAGGATGATCGTACGCGACCCCTTCGTGGCTCCGGCAGACTTCGACGCCATGATGGCGCAGCTGGATCTCAGCCAGCTCTACTGGTGCTCGATGGGGGAGAACTGGATCGAAATCGGTGGCCAGGCAGCCGGCAAGAGCCGTGGTCTGGCGGTGGTTGCCGACCTGCTGGGTGTGGACCAGTACGACGTTCTGGCCCTGGGAGACGGCAACAACGACATCGACATGGTGTCATGGGCCGGCCGGGGCGTGGCCTTGGCAGACGCTCCACCTGAACTGAAGGCCGTGGCCGATGCCGTCACCGGGTCTTTCGCGTCGGGCGGGACCGTGGAAGAATTACGACACTGGTTTCCCCGGGTCTGAGAGAGGGTCTGACAAGGCTCGCGGTGGCAGCGGTTATCCACAAGTTTGTTTAACCTGAATCCACCGATCGCTTGCGTCGCGAGCGCCCCCAGATGGGTGCCATGGGCACAGCGACAACGCGAAGGCAGACTGGACGTCTGTTGAGCGGTGGCGATGGGGCCAGGGCGCCCATATGGGGGTGCGGAGCAGCAATGGATCGGTGAATTCAGGTTTAAGCTGCTTGCTGTGCACAATGCACGGTGCGGTAGCATGATACTCAACCGAGGTCCAGGGGGTTAGCATGATTGACGCCACAGACTTAACCAAGAGATTCGGTGACAAGGTTGCCGTCGACAACCTGACCTTCACCGTACGCTCTGGCGTAGTCACAGGCTTCCTTGGTCCCAACGGCGCGGGCAAGTCGACAACGATGCGACTGATCCTCGGCCTCGACCATCCAACGTCTGGTCAAACCCGTGTCAACGGCCGGATGTATCAGACCACCAAGGCCCCCATGACAGAAGTCGGAGCCTTGCTCGAAGCCAAGTCTGTCCACCCCGGGCGGACTGCCCGCAATCATCTGCGAGCCCTGGCGGCAACGCATGGCATCCCGCGCCGGCGGGTCGACGAGGTGATCGACCTGGTCGGCTTGGGCCACGTGGCCAACAAGAGAGTGGGGCAGTTCTCACTCGGGATGGGCCAGCGGCTGGGTCTGGCTGCGGCACTGTTGGGCGATCCCGAGACTCTGATCCTGGACGAGCCGGTCAATGGTCTCGACCCTGAGGGCGTGGCCTGGGTCCGCAATCTGCTCAGGTACCTTGCCGCCGAAGGCCGGACAGTGTTCATCTCCAGCCACTTGATGAGTGAGATGGCTCTGACGGCTGACCACATTATCATCATCGGCCGCGGGCGCCTGATCGCCGATTCGCCCATGAGTGATCTGATCAGCCAGGCCTCAGGCCGGGTGGTCAAGGTCCGCTCGCCCAACGCGACTGAGATCGCAGAGGTTGTCCAGCAGTCTGGCAGGCAGGCCTCCCTGGATGCGGACGGATCCTTGCTCATTTCTGGGTTGACCCCGGAGGCGATCGGCCGTGAGGCAGCCCGGCGGTCATGGATTCTGTACGAATTGTCTCCGATCCAGCGCTCGTTGGAAGACGTGTACATGAAACTCACGGACACGGCCCTGGAGTTCCAAGCCGGACTGGCCGCCCCTGGTGTGGTGACACCTCATGACAACTCCGACGTGGCGCCGACGCAGGACACGATAGACACCGCTTCGGCGCAGCCGGCGGCGAAGTCCAGGAGTACGGCACCGGATGATGGGCCCTACGAGCCCTTGGACGCATCCATGTACGAACCAACCCAGCGTCTTCCCCAAGCCGAAGCTGCCAAGATGGCCCAAGCCGCCCCTCCGCGCAGTCGTCCCGCCCAGCCGCAGGGGACATCGCGTCTCGAGCAGGTCCGCGAAGCCCGTGCCGCATTGGCGGCCGGCAAGCTCACCCGGACGCAGCCAGTTCCCAACCCGTCCTCTACTCGCCCGTCTCGCAGCGTGTTCCCGCCCACACCGGTGACCAAAGCCCCGGTCGATCTTGCGACATCGGCCCAGAGGTTGCGGGACATGTCCGTCCTGGACCGGGCCTATGGGCCTGCTGGTGATGCCCGCATCCCACGGGTGCGTGAGCCGCGCTCCGTTCCCACGCTGAATCCAGCTCAGGAATCGGACAATGCAACTCGGCGGGCATGGGTGCGTGAGCCCCGTGCGGTTCCGCTGCAGGATGAGGCTCGACAGCCCGATAGCCTGCCCGGTACAGAACCGGTTCGCACCGGTCGGTCCGGCGCTTCGGATGGAGTGGCGAGGAGCCTTCTCGACGAGCCTGACCTGGTTCCCCCCAGTCAGACCACGGGGGTCCCGCAGGCCAAGCCAGTACGGAAATCTCGTGGCTCATCCCCAGCGGCACCAGCCCGTGAGGCCGGTGGTGGTTCTCGTCAGACCTCGGCGCGTGGGTCTGAATCCGACCAGCGCGATGAGCAAGAGAATTCGGTCATCCATATCCCTCCGTTGGACCTGATGCCGCGGATGACTGGTGGTCTGAGCCTGGACCAGGCTCGTGCGACTCGTCCAGGCTCGGTCTATGAACAGGTCATGGGTTTTTCCGATGGTCCCGCACCGGCGCCCCGCGATGAGTCTGACGGCGCCGCTTCCAAGGCTCGGCATGCCATTCCCCCGGTGGTGCCCGGGCGCGAGTCAAGTGATGTTCCTCCGGCAGGATCGGCGCGTCGGTCAAGCGGTGTTGCTTCGTCCGGGTCTCCTCGCGGTTCGCGTGGCACGTCTGCGCTGGATGAGATGCTTCAGATGGGTGCTGGGTCTCGTCGGTCGTCGACGCGGGCGTCCAGGGGGGTGGCGACCACGGATCGGGCTCGAGGCGCCGACAGTGGTCCCGGTACGGAGCAGGTGGATGAGTTTCATGCCATCTCCGTGGATGATCGTGTGATGGGACTGAGCGATTTCCCGTCGCTGAGTTCTGGGCGGCGATCCCGGGATCTGCCTCCCGTGGTGACAGTCAGTGAGCCGGATGGCGTCTCCTTGGTGGATCCGGTCCGAGCCTCTGGAGGCTCTCGCCGGTCCAGGACTGGTGGGCCTGGTGCTGTTCCTCCGGTCGTGTCGGTCAGTGAGCCGCGGGTCATGACGGCTGTTGGCGATTCCCGCCTCGGATTGCCCGCTGCGTCGTCACTGGGGTCCGCTCGTACTGCTCCATCGGCTTCGGTTCCTCGCTCGGATACCAGACCACCCCGGTCGGCGGTTCCTGGATCTGAGGACACCTCCCGTCCCGAGCGGACCAGCCGTCCTCGTCCGCACAATTCTGAGTTGCTCGCACTGTCATTCGATGGGCGGCTGAGCATGCCCGGCCCCTCACGTGGGCCGGTTTCTCACGGTGAGTTTCTCGACGTGCCGGCGGCGGGGTCAGGCCGGGGGACTGATCGGGTGCCCAGGCCACAGCGGATGCGTGATTTTGACGCCGGTTTGCGCCAATCGCAGGCCCGGGTGCCGGGGTCGGCGCCAGCGCCCCGCAGTGGGGTGCGTCCGACGGCTGCCTCAGACCAGGTTCGGGGCTCCGCGAGTGCCTCCTCGGCGGGTCGGGGGAGAGGCTCTGGTGCCAGTTCTCAGCCGGAATCCGCCGAAGAACCGGCCCGTACCACCCGGCCACGCCCCGCAGCAGCATCATCCGCGGTGCCCAGCGTCGAGAGCATTCGTGCCCGGCTGGGTATTCGCCCGGACACTGACAGGTCCCAGCAACCCGGCCAGGCCTGGCGAGTCCGCCGGTCGTCAGGAGGTCAGTGATGTCAACGCAGACTGAACCGGTTCAGCAGCAGGGGTACACGACCTCGTGGCCCAGGGTGGTCAGGTCCGAGTGGATCAAGATGGTCACACTGCGTTCGACGTGGTGGATCCTCATCATCACCGTCCTGGTCAATGTCGGGTTCGTCGCCGTCCTGATGTTTCTTGAGAAATGGGTGCTGGACAACCCGGACACGGTGGGGACGACTGACCAAAACGTCTTGATGACGGAGGGTGTGGTTTCAGCCTGCGGTATTTTCGGCCAACTGACATTCGTCATCCTGTCGATCCTGATCATCACGAATGAGTTCTCGTCGGGGATGAGCCGGTCGACCTTCGCCGTCGTTCCGCGCCGCAGCGTGGTCCTGGTCGCCAAAATGATCGTGATTTCTGCCTGGTGTGTCATTATTTTCGGGATCTCGGTGATCGTGTCATGGATCCTCGGATACATGATCATGCAGGGAACCTCCGGGGTCGACCTCTCCCTGACCTCGGGCACGAGTATAAGGATCATTGGCGGTTTCATCATTGAAATGGTGCTGATGTCTTTGTTCTTTTTTGCTCTCGGTGCCATCATCCGTTCCTCAGCCGGGGCCATCGGGGTGGCCGTGGGAGTCATCTGGATCCTGCCGATGCTCGCGAGTCTGATCACGAACCTGGTCGTCGGCGCCAGCGATCCCACCGGATGGCGCAAAACGCTGGTTGACATTCCTGCATTCCTTCCAACCAGCGCCGGCAGTGTGATCACCAACGCTCACATCGACCCGAATGCCGTCCTGGGCCCCTGGCAGGGCCTCGGTATCTTGTGCGTGTGGGCCGCGGTTTCCCTCGTCGTCGCTTTCTTGCTCACCTCTCGCAGGGATGTCTGACCGAGCGACCAGGCTTGTCTCTTGGCTCATTGTCCACAGTAGACCGGACCCGTTGGACGGGTTGGCGTACCTGTGACGCAGTACGGCATACCTTTGATGACAGATATCTGTGGCGCGGAGGATACTGGACAGCGTGGTTGAATCGAGAGCGAGTCTGACCAAGTACGCTTGGTTGTCCATTGCGGCTGCCGTGGTGACGATCTCCATGAAGATGGTCGCCTGGCAGGTGACCGGGTCGGTCGGCCTGCTCTCCGACGCGGCAGAGTCCGTGACGAATCTAGCCGCAGCCATCATGGCTCTGCTGATGCTGCGGGTGGCCTCCCGCCCTCCGGATGCTGACCACCATTTTGGTCATGACAAGGCGGAATACTTCTCCGCAGCTGTGGAAGGCATGCTGATCTTCGTCGCAGCGGTTCTGATCATCGTCTCCGCCACTCAGCGCTTGCTCCACCCACAGCCACTGCAGGACGCACCAGTCGGAGTGGTGATCGCCATCCTGGCCGCCGCCGTCAACGGCACGGTCGGGTCGATCATGATCAGGGCCGGAAAAAAACACCGCTCGCCCACCCTCTATGCCGATGGCAAACACCTGTGGACTGATGTCATCACGAGTGTGGGCGTCGTGGTGGCCATCATCCTTGTCATCCTCACCGGCTGGAATATCCTGGACCCGATCGTCGCCTTCGTTGTCGGGGCCAACATCATCGTCACCGGTGTCAAGCTGGTGCGGGACTCGACCAAAGGCCTGATGGATGTCACCTTGCCCGATGCAGACAACCAGGCCATTGCCCGTGTCTTGGCCGGTTTCTCGGACCGGGACGTTCTCTTCCACGGGCTGCGCACCCGCCAGTCAGGAAGCCAGCGTTTCGCCGTCGTCGACATTCTCGTACCAGGGCAATGGACAGTGGCGCGTAGCCACGATCTGATCGAAGAAGTCGAACAACGAATGCAATCAGTGATGCCGGGGATCCAGATGCAAATCCACTTGGAACCCAAGGAAGATCCGAGGGCCTATGGTGACTACGACGTCGAAGTGCCCATCCCCCAGGAAGGCTGACAAGGCTCGCCAGCCGCCGCTCAACAGTTGAGGGTACTGGTCGGTCTTGCTCGTCCTGCTTGACACCAAGCCATATCTCACGGCGGCGATTCAGGTTTCCTCAAGCGTGGGGGGCATGGAAGAATAGACGGCGTGACCGAACAATCTCAACATTTTCCTTTTAATGATCGAGGGGATCAGAGGAATAAGCCCAAGGACGGTGCACCTGCGGGGGACCGGGTGCCCAAGTCCAAGAAGTCCACATCTGGTTCAGGAACCCCAGCCGAGGCTGACTTGGCTGCGATCTTTGGGGAAGACGAACTGCTCCGGCATCCGCCTGACCCATTCGAGGAGAAAATCATGACCGGCCGGAACAGCTTCACAGATTTGCGCGACCAACTCGCCCAAGAGTCTGGGCAGGAAGCCCCCCCGCCGCTGTCTCCGCCGCCTCCGCCGCCACCGCCCGAACCGCCGATTGTTGAACCCGAGGTGGCTGAATCGACATCCCCTCGTTCACCACGAACCGGAACCTCGTCGCGCTCGTCGAGGACCACATCTGAGACCCCGAGCAGGATTGCAGAGTTGAGACGTAATCTGGCAGCAAGCTCGGCGGCTGCGGCCGCCGATGCCGAGCCGGCCAGCGAGCCCGCGGCCGAGCCTGCGGAGACATCGCGTTCCCGCTTCTTCCACGATGGCCTGGCGACGGACAGTCCTGCCCCTGCACCGGCGCCCACCCCAGCCCCTGCCCCGCCTCCCGCGCCGGCGCCCACCCCGTCCGCGCCGACCCGGCCAAGCTCGATGCGCAGCCGGGCGACGAGTGCCGCCACCAGCACTGATGACCGGATCGCCGCTCTCAGGCGTGATCTGGCGATCAGGCGTGCGGCAGCAACCGGTGCGGCAGCACCTGGTGCAGCGCCCACCGGTGCGGCCGAACCCCCCGCAGACAAAGAGCCCGTGGCCACGCCACCCGTGACTCCGGCGACGACGCCCCGCCCGCGCACAGGCCGTCCGGTGCCTGGGACATCGTCCGCATCATCGTCCCAGACTGCGCCTGCTGCGCCACCAGTACGCGAGCGCCGCCCGGTTTCACGGCCGGTTCCTCCGGTGGTCACACCCCCCGAACCGGTTTCCCGGCCGGCGCCGATCATCACGGAAGTACCGGTGCCCGAACCGGTGCTGGACGAACCGCAACAACCAGCAGTACTCGAACCCCACGACGTGGTTGTCGAGCCTGAGCCCCAGCCTGAGCCCGCTCCGCAGCCCGTTGTTGAAGAGGAGCCCCCTGCCCCACCAGAACCGGAGGTGGCCGCTCCGGCACCAGTCGAGGAGCCGGTCGAGGTCAAGGAACCGCCCAAGCGCCGTACAGCACCGACCAAGCCGTCACCCGCACCCGCGACACCACCCGCGCCCGCGCTCAAGACCAAGCCTGCCGCCGATCGCAAGCCGCAGCCTGTCGCACCGGCGATCAAGCCCACGGACTCCGACATCGCCGTGGTCAGCCAACTGACCAAGGTCTACACAACCTCGACGGTCAAGGTCAACGCCTTGCGCGGGGTGAGTCTGGCGTTCAAGTCGGGGCGGCTGACCGCGATCATGGGACGTTCCGGGTCCGGAAAATCCACCCTCCTGCACTGCATGGCGGGCCTCGACTCTGCGACCACGGGCACAGTCACCGTCGCGGGAAAGAACCTGTCCGGGATGAAGGAACAGGACCTGACCAAGTTCAGGCGTGAATCGGTGGGATTCGTCTTCCAGACCTTCAATCTCATGCCGGGCTTGACGGTGGCTGAGAACATCCAGTTGCCCCTGGCGATCCAGAAGAAGACCGCTGAAGAGGGGTGGTACGACCAGGTCGTGTCGACTCTGGGCCTGACCGAGCTGGTGTCCCGGCGGCCCGTCGAGCTGTCATCGGGTCAGCAGCAGCGTGTGGCCTGTGCCCGCGCGCTGATCACCAAGCCGGTCGTCGTCTTCGCCGACGAGCCGACAGGCAACCTGGATTCCGAATCGGCCGCCGAGGTCTTGACGCTACTGAAGACGTGTGTGTCCGACTTGGGCCAGTCGGTGATTCTGGCGACCCATGATCCGTTGGCCGCAGCCTATGCGGACCGGGTCTGCGTCCTCGACGATGGCGCGGTCAGCCAGGAGATCTCCAGTCCGAACCTGAACCGCGTGGTTGACGTGTTCCGTTCCATGTCTGGTAGCAGGTCCTTGTCATGAGAGATCGGACAGGCTTGCGCTCAGGTCCCGGACGGTTGGTGCTGTCCGTCCTGGCTGTCGTACTGGGAATCGCCTTCGTCTCCGGGTCTTTCTTCGTGCGTTCGTCGCTGACATCGACTCTGGGCAGCGTCGTCGACGCGGTTGCCAGTGCCGATGTCTACATCACACCGCCGGGCGCATCCGTCACCGACCTGCTCATGAAACCCAGCGCGAACCAGGAATTCCTGGATTCCTCCACCACGGCGATCGTGTCGGCTGTGCCGGACGTCCAGGGTGTCTTGCCCGTGTATGCCGGACCGATCGTGCTCTTGGACAAGAGCGGCACCGCGGTGGCCTCGGGTATCGCCCCGTCGGTGGGTGTGGGGGCCGACAGCAACCAGGTTCAGAAGGGGCGCCTGATCAGCGGCTCGCTGCCATCGAGCATCAAAGAGATCGCCCTTGAGCAGAACACAGCCAAACGGTCCGGTTTATCCATCGGGGACAGTACCAGCCTGATCGCCAATGGGACAACTCTTGATGTTACAGTCACCGGTATCGTGTCCTACGACACGTCCCTGAGCGGCGCGGTCGTCGTGATCCTCAACGGGATTGCCGCCCGGGCCATCTTTTCTCCGTCGGGGATGATCCCGTTCTTGGCTGTGAAAGGCCAGGACGGCATCAGTCCGGCACAGTTGCAGAAGGATCTCAGCGCAGCCCTGGCCAACACCGACAACACTGAGGTCGTCCTCGGTTCCGATGTGCGCCGTCAGGCCGTGGACCAGGTCGACCAGACCCTCGGTGTGGCCAACACTATCCTTGCCCTGGTCGCCGTGATCGCAATCGTGGTTGCGGGGTACCTGATCGTCAACACCGTGGCCACGGAACAACGGCGACGCTCGAAGCAGATCGCGACCTTGAAGACCATGGGGGCTTCGACCTTCGAAGTGCTGCTGGGGCTCGCCAAGCAGGCGCTGATCGTCGGCGTGATCGGATCGGTGGTCGGCATCCTGGCCGGACTCGGTGTCGCGCTGATCATCAACGCCATCCTCGCGGCTCAGGGTCTGAGCCTGTCCCTGGGCATGCCCTGGTTGGGACTGCTCGTGAGCCTGGTCGGCGGGGTGCTGGTCAGTCTCGTGGGGACTTGGCTGGGCGCCTACAAGGCGGCGTCGGCCAGTCCGATGGACACCATCAGGCAAACTGAGGGCCGCCAGTCCGGTTACGGGATCGTACGCGTGATCATCGGGGTGGTCCTACTCGTCGCCGGAATCGTCGGGATGGTCCTGGGCTTCCAAGGCACACCGAATCTGTGGACGGTTGGCTTCGGAATGGCCGGAGTCATCATCGGTGTCGTCCTGGTGGGCCCCGTCCTGGTGGCTCTGCTGACCCGGTTGTTCGCGATACCCCTGGGCTGGTTCTCGTCCTTCTCCGCCAATCTGGCCAGAAGTAATGTTTTGAGCAACCCCCGCCGGGCAAGCAACGTGGCCGGAGTCTTCGTGGTCTGCATGGCCATGGCGACGACGATGCTCATCCTGGTTTCCTCCGCCAACGATTCGATCTGGTCGACCCGCAACTCAGAAATGCAGTCCGACTTCGTTCTTCAGTCCCAGGATGTCAATGGGATCATTCCTGACTCGGTCGTGGCCCAGGTACGCCAACTCTCCGGCATCCAGGTGTCGGCCTTCGGACGCGCACCTGTGCAGCTGGAGCAACCGGACCCTGCTGCTCCGGATGACCCGACCAAGGACACCCTGGTCGATGGGACGATCATGTTCGGACCGCCGGAGACATTCTCCAGTGTCGTGGGTACGACCATCCTCGACGGCGCAGCGAGTGATTTCTCGTCGGGGCTGGCCGTCAACAAGTCCTACGCCGACGCGCACAATCTGAAGGTTGGCGACACGGTTCGCCTCGTCACGGCAGTCAACACCCCGTACGAAGTGACCGCGATCCTGCCCGTTTCCCTGATCGTCGACTCCCAGCTGTTCTCCGACATCCTGGTGTCGAGCGCATGGCTGATCACACAGGTTCCCGGGCATACCCGTTCCCAGTTCATGCCGGTGACCACCTTGTTCATCAGCGCCACCAATCCAGCCGACACGAACAATGTCAATAATCAGTTGGTGGCCACGGTCGGGCCCTATCAGACGATTTCCGTCCAGACCCGCGATGAGTACGTGTCCGTGTCCAATGCCCAGGTCGAACAAGCCCGGGCAGCGGCATACGCCATCGTGGTCCTGTGCATCATCGTTGCGATCCTGGCGATCGTCAACACCTTGGGTCTGGCAGTGTCCGAGCGCACCCGCGAGATCAGCCTCCTCAAAGCGATCGGGGCGTCCCGCGGCCAGGTGGGCCGCATGATCAGCTTCGAAGCCGTGCTCATCAGCATCTCGGGCAGCCTGGTCGGATTGGTTGTCGGCATCGGCTTGTCCTTCGCCGGTCAGCAGGTGCTGTCGTCTTGGGGCTTGTCGCGCCTGACCATTCCGTGGTGGTGGATCGTGGGGTTGTTCGTATTGTCGATCGTGATTGGTGTGGTGGCCGCCATCGGGCCTGCCCGTCGGGCCTCACGCCTATCCCTGCCGTCCGCAGTCGCCTACGAGTGAGCCGTACAGGAGGTGCCTCGTACGAGGTACTCCGTACGACGTACTCCGTTCTCATTCGTCACTCAATGGCGACCGTCGTCGAGGCCATGCCTCCGGCTGCTGTCAATTGGGACGCGACCTGGTCGGGCACTTCCACCAGGATGAAACTGCCGGAAGAACTCGACGAGAGAAAACCCGAGGAACCGGTTGCCGGGATCGTGATGACCCGGATTCCCCGTGCCACGCTGACATTGCCGGTGCTGGGGTTGGAAACGAAGATGGAGACGTGGTCTCCCGGTTTGACGATGGCGAGCACCTGAGCTGTGACGGTCAGCGGAAGGATGACGAACCCGTCGGCCGCCTGGGAAGCAGCGACGAAGTTGTCAGTAGTCAGGATGGCCCCGGCAGGAATCGGTCCGGTGGTCATCTGATCGGCCAGATCCGACCACGACGTGATGGCCCCCGCGGGCACCAGATCCGTGGGAACCGCGGTCTTGCGCACATCCGACGAGACGAGAGTCGCGCCAGGCGGGATGCGAGACGCGGCTGTGTACACCTGGGATGTCGGACCGGTGTGCTGGACAGCGAGCAAACAGGCGAAGACGCAGACCATGGCAGACACCGTCGCCAGGATACGCCGATGCATGAGAATCCGTCTGAGGAAAGCGGTGAGATGTGTCATATCCGTACCATGGCGTCGGCAGGCCCAGATCTGTCACGCTCCTAGATTTGTCACGGGACAGCGATCCTGACGACGTCAACTCAGGACTTGGCTGCTCCTGACGAGGTGGAGGAACCAGCAGACGACGACCCGGAAGCCGAGGCAGGCGCTGGCGATGGTGCGGCTGATTCTGACGAGGAGGCGGGTTTCGCCGGAGATGAGGACGCTGAAGAATCGGTGGTGGACGATGTCGTGGTGTCTGCCGAAGACGAGGTCGATGAACTGGCTTTTAGACTGCTGCTCGACGAGCCTTTCTTGGAGTCGGTGGCGTAGAATCCCGATCCCTTGAAGACGATGCCCACAGGCGAGAAGATCTTGCGCAGCTTTCCCTGGCATTCCGGGCACACCGTCAGTGTCGGGTCGGTCATGTGCTGGAAGATTTCCAGGTCAGCTCCGCATGACGTGCAGTGGTACTCGTATACCGGCATCGGTCCTCCTGGTCCTGTCGTGAGGCTGTTAGCACTCTAACACCGCGACTGCTAATCATACTCGCCGTCTGGGAGGTGACCAAGCCGTCCGCTCACCAGGATGATTCGGTGTTCGTCCCGAATTTCTCAGGTGGCCGGTTCGTGGGGAAGATCGACTTCCCCGGTGGCAGCCAGGCTGGTCTTGAGGACCGGGATGGAGACCAGTGCCACCACACAGGCGAGCAGTCCGGCAGTCGCGGCACAGATGAATCCGCCGTGGTAGCTGAACTGGTCGATGATGTGGCCGGCGATGGTCGAACCGATCGAGACGCCGATGCCAATAGAGGTTCCCAGCCAGGCCAGGCCTTCCGTGAGGCGATCCGGCGGGATCAACCGTCCGATGAGCCCGTTGGCATTGATGAACGTCGGGGCAATGCTGAAGCCGGCGATGAAGCCGCACACCCCGAGGATCAGTGCCGAGACCGCGAAGAACAAGGAACATACCATGATGCCGAGAAGGCACACGCCCAAGGCGAACCGTTTCCACAAGGGGCTGGTCCACCCCCTCGATCCGTAGAGCAGACCACCGATCCCGGATCCGAGCGACATGGCGCCGAGGATCAAGCCGGCCAACTTCGGCACATCCCAAGCCGTCGTGGCCGCCACCGTGGTGACGTCGATGCTGCCGAAGATGCTGCCCATCAGCAGCCCCACGCCGATCACCGACGCGACTCCGGGGAAGGACAACATGAAACGGTCGCCTTTTCCGGTGGAGGTGTCGTGGGGCAGCAGCTTCGGTTCGCTGGCCCTGAGCGAATAGAAGATCAGGGCGCCGACGGCTCCGAGCACCGCGGGTGCGACCAGCCCGGCGGTGGGGTGGACGCTGGTCGCCAGCCAGGTGGCCAGGATCGGGCCGACCACAAAGCACACTTCGTCGAAGGTGGATTCCAGAGAGTACGCGGTGTGCAGATCGCGGGTGGATGTCAGGACGTAGTTCCACCGGGCCCGTACCAGTGCTCCCGGCGACCCACCGGTCAGCCCCGACACGATGGTGAAGGCGAACAGAAGCACCAGCGGCGCATGGATGAGGGCCAGGATGACCATGACCACCAGACAAGCAGCGGACACCATCGCGGCGGGCAGCATGATTCGGCGTTGTCCGTGACGATCGACCAGGTGCCCCAGCACTGCGGTTCCGATGGCCCAGGAGACGGCATTGGCGGCGGTCAACGCCCCGGCCACACCGTAGTTGCCGTACAACATGGAAGCCATCCACAACGTGCCGATACCCACCATGGCGCTGCCAATGCGTGCGAGTAGTCCGGCCGACGAGAATGCCAAAGCCCCCGGTATTCTCAAGATTGTCAGATAGGCTCGCACGGGACTAGCTTGTCACATCCTCCAGGGCCTCGTCACACTGGTGCCGACAGTTCGCCTCCCACCACCATGCCCCGTCCGCCCCCGACCAGGCGCGGCACGACACGCTAAGAAATTTTCGTTACATAAGACTCAGGGTTGATGAGCAATATCAATGTTTTTCCTTGTCAACAAGGAAATAATAGCAGATATACTTACACTGTCTGCTATAGCTTGTCAAGACCTTTCAGTCTTTAATTCATCGACTTTTGGAGGTATAGTTGGGAGCATCGCAGGAATCTATGAGGCAATGTCATTGGGGCAAGGGAACTGTGACAGGTGTTCACCGAAGCCTGGGGGCGCGACGTGAATGCTCTGGCCGGATTGCGGTCTATGGAAGGGGTCCTGGTTTACTCGGGTTTGGGCGGATGGTTCGGCCTAAGAGTTTCACCAGGACCTTTTTCCAGGACAATCAGGATCCTCATACCGAAGCGCACGGGATCGTGTCGACGTGCCTGCCACGTCTGACAAGTTGACCGTATAACCTGCCGGGGACTAAAATCACCCCTTGGGTTTGGTATGCCCGGCCACCTGGGTGGATTCGGCAGTGCCGCGTGCTCACCAGCAAAGACTCATGAGGCTCACGCCTCAGCCTCCTGCGGGGGGACAACCACGATCGCACAGAAAAGGGAATCTGTAGGTGCCTACTATTCAACAGTTGGTCCGCAAAGGCCGGGCTGACAAGGTCAGCAAGACGAAGACGCCCGCTCTGAAGGGCTCGCCCCAGCGTCGTGGAGTGTGTACTCGTGTCTACACGACCACACCCAAGAAACCGAATTCGGCCCTGAGGAAAGTGGCGCGCGTGCGCCTGTCGAGCGGTGTCGAAGTCACAGCGTACATCCCTGGTGTGGGTCACAACCTGCAGGAACACTCGATGGTTCTCGTCCGCGGCGGTCGTGTCAAGGATCTGCCCGGAGTCCGCTACAAGATCATTCGCGGCGCTCTGGACACCCAGGCCGTCAAGAATCGTAAGCAGGCCCGTAGCCGCTACGGCGCGAAGAAGGAGAAGTAATGCCCCGCAAAGGCCCGGCGCCGAGGCGTCCTGTCGTGGTCGATCCCGTGTACGGTTCGCCCCTCGTCTCTCAATTGGTGAGCAAGATCTTGTTGAACGGGAAGAAGACCGTTGCTCAGCACATCGTCTACACCGCACTGGAAGGCACCCGGGACAAGACCGGTGGAGCCGACCCGGTGCAGACCCTCAAGCGTGCTCTGGACAATGTCCGCCCCGGAATCGAGGTCAAGTCTCGTCGTGTCGGTGGCGCGACCTACCAGGTTCCCGTGGAAGTCAAACCGGCTCGTGCCAACACATTGGCGATGCGCTGGCTGGTGTCGTTCTCCCGCGCTCGCCGGGAGAAGACCATGTCCGAGCGCTTGCGCAATGAAATCCTCGATGCTGCCAACGGTTTGGGTGCTTCTGTCAAGCGCCGTGAGGACACGCACAAGATGGCTGAGGCCAACCGCGCCTTCGCTCATTATCGTTGGTGATCCGACCAAAATCGGGCGTGAGCCCGGAGGATATCAGTGACGATACCTCGGATGCCTACCATCCGAGGTATCTGTGTGAATGGCGGTTGGTGAGCCGGCAGGGGACCGCATGACCATCCCGCAGACGAAAGAACAGTAGAGGACCGAACGTGGCAATAGATTTGAAGACGGACTTACACAAGGTCCGCAATATCGGCATCATGGCGCACATCGATGCCGGGAAGACGACGACCACGGAGCGCGTACTGTTCTACACCGGCATCAACTACAAGATCGGTGAGGTCCACGACGGCGCTGCGACCATGGACTGGATGGAGCAGGAACAAGAGCGAGGGATCACCATCACCTCAGCCGCGACGACCTGTTTTTGGAAAGACCACCAGATCAACATCATCGACACT
>WRFP01000033.1 GCA_009778725.1 Propionibacteriaceae bacterium | reverse complement strand
GCTGCTGTGCGGAATGGAGTCGTGCTGGCTTCTTCTTGCTCATGCCAGGGCCTCCTCTGCTGTCATCTGAGACTCGACAATCTCCTGGTAAGTGGGACATTTCTCCAGTAAGTCCTCGTGGGTGCCCACTCCGACGATTCCGCCCTCATCCAGGACGACGATCTGGTCAGCGTGACGAATGGTCGAGACCCGTTGGGCGACGATCATCACCACGGCATGTTCGGTTTCCCCGGCCAACGCCTCTCGCAGCCGGGCGTCGGTGGCGACGTCGAGGGCTGAGAAGGAGTCGTCGAAGATATAGATGCTCGGTTTCTTGACCAGTGCTCGCGCGATGGCGAGCCTTTGGCGCTGCCCGCCGGAGACATTCGTGCCTCCCTGGGAGATCTCTTCGTCCAGTTTGTGGGGCATCTCAGTCACGAACTCGGTGGCCTGGGCGACATCCAGGGCGTGCCACAGATCATCGTCTGTGGCGTCGGGGTTGCCGTACCTCAGATTGGTCGCGACCGTTCCGGAGAAGAGGAAGGCCTTCTGGGGCACCAGTCCGATCTTCGACCAGAGCAGTTCCTGGTCGATCTCGCGGATGTCGACACCGTCGAGTTTCACGCTGCCCTCGGTGGCGTCGTACAAGCGCGGAACCAGGTTGACCAAGGTGGTCTTGCCCGCTCCGGTGGCGCCGATGATCGCCGTGGTCTGGCCTGGGTTCATGGTGAAGGTGATGCCCGAAATGACAGGTTCGGCCGCACCGGCGTACCGGAAGGCCACGTCATCGAAGGCGAAGGTGCCGTCGCCCGGCAGCGAGCTCACCGGGTGCTCCGCCGGAACCACCGACAATTTCTGGTCCAGGACCGCCATGATCCTGCCGGCGCAGACAGAGGCTCGCGGCACCAGCATGACCATGATCGTTGCCATCATGACGGACATCAGGATTTGCATCAGGTACGTGATGAAGGCTGTCAGTGAGCCGATCTCCAAGGTGCCGCCCTGGATTTGCTTGGCACCGAACCACATCACACCCGCGCTGGAGAGGTTGAGGATGAACATCACCAGCGGGAACATCGTCATCATCAACCGTCCCACAGTGATCTGAACTTCCTTCAGGTCACCGTTGGCTTTCGCGAAGCGGTCGGCCTCAAAGGGTTCGCGGACGAAGGCCCGGACCACTCTGATGCCCGTCAGGTGCTCACGCAAAACCCGGTTGATGGTGTCGATCCGGACCTGCATCTTGGCGAACAGCGGACCCATTCGGCTGACGATGACCACGGCGACGATCCCCAAGAGGATGACGGCAGCCAGGATGATCCACGACATCCGCCAACTGGTCCGCAAAGCCATGATGACACCGCCGACCATGGTGATCGGCGCGCCTGCGAGGATGATGCAACTCATCAGGACGAGCATCTGTACCTGCTGGACATCGTTGGTGTTACGTGTGATCAGCGAGGGGGCCCCGTACTTGTTGACCTCACGGGAGGAGAAGCTCAGCACCTTCTTGAACAACGCACCCCTGGCGTCGCGTCCGAAGGACATGGCCATCTTCGACCCGAAGTAGACGGCCAGAATCTGGCAAATCGCCTGCCCCAGGGCGAAGGCCAGCATGTATCCCCCGTATCTCCAGATGTACCCCGTGTCACCCGTGAGGACACCATTGTTGATGATGTCGGCATTCAGCGTGGGTAGTTCCAACCCCGCGATCGTCGCCCCGAATTGCAGGATGATGACGATGACCACCCACCATCCGTACGGCTTGATGAAGCGGCCGATCATCCGGCCTAAAGGACTCTTCATTCAGTTCCCTTTCTTTGGGCGGTCAGAGCACGCACGGTCAACCTCACGGTCGTTTCGGCGTTCATGGAAGGAAAGGCCGACCTCATGACCAGTGAGGTGAGCCCGATTGTGAGAATGTGAATGGCTGAAGTGTCGAGGTCTTCGGCGAGTTCTTCCTGGTTGGCCGTCAGCGCCTGGGTGATGGCCCCCTTCAACTGGACGGCTTGGTCGCCGAACTGGTGATGGGGATGAAACTGGTCCTCGGTTCCTGGAGGACCGAATTTTCCCGGGGGCCCAAAGCCACCCGGAGGCCCGAAGCCGTTCCAGAACGTTGCTCCTTGACGTACTTTCTGCTCGGGGGAGGCGTGGGCGTCCATGCGTTCGCGCAACAAGGACATGGCATGCATGTTCCGGCCTTTCATGGCCATCATAAAAGTACGCACGCGCAGGGCGGATTCTTGGAGGATATCCAGCAACTGGGCGATCTTCTGATCCAGCGGGGTGGCCGCGTCGATGGCATCGATTTGGGCGATCAGGTCGGCCGGATCCATGACCGATGCGACCGCCGACTGGATGAGATCTTTCTTGGTCGGGAAGACGCGGAACAGTGTTCCTTCAGCGATCCCGGCGGCGCGGGCGATGCGCCGGGTCGAGATCGTGAAGCCTTCTTCTTCCAGGAGTGGTACAGTTGCCGCGATGATGTCGCGGCGACGTTCTTCAGCAGACCTGGGACGAGATCGAGTCACAAAGGGACAGTCTAGTGAGTGAGTACTCACTCACGCAATTTGGATCGCTGAGTGGACTACCCTGATTCGCGGATGATCAGGGCGGGGGTGACGATGTCGGGCTTGACGGCACCGGGCTCCTGATCTGAGTCGAGGACTCTGAGCAGCATCCGGGATGCGCGCAATGACAGTTCGGCGGGCGGGTTGGTCACAGACGTCAGCCGGGGTGAGATCAGGCGGGCGATATCGGAATCGTCGAACGAGACCATCAGCGGGTCGGTTCCGACCGTACGGCCAGCCTTGGTCAGGACTTGAATCGCCCCGACCGCCATCACGTCGGACTGGACGAAAATCGCGTCGAACTCGTTGTCGAGCAGTTGGCGCATGGCCTCGGCGCCGCCAGCCCGCGAGAATGCCGCGGACGCGATCGGGCCCGGCTCGTAGCCGGCCTCGCGCAAGCCGGCGGTCCACCCGGAGGTACGGTCCTGGACGGACGGCATGTCGGACGGCCCGGCGATACATCCGATCTGCTTGGCACCGCGCTCGATCAACCGGCGGGTCGCCTGCCGGGCTCCCAGCCAGTTGTCGACGTCGACGTACATGACGTTGGTCTCGCGCTGGCGTGGCCGTCCGATAAACACCGTCGGAACCAGGTCACGATCGAGGGCCCTGTCACCGGGGACCATCTTCTGATGGGACAGCACGATCGCCCCGTCCACGAAACCCGGGTTCACCACAGACGCCGTCTTCTCGGGCGGGTCGTCTGGGTGGACGGCCACCAGGAGCAGACGATAATCCGTACTGCGAAAAGCCTCCGACATCCCGGCGATCATCCCGGTCACGAACCGGTCGGGCAAGTCCTGGGTGCTCGGCTCGGGAATCACCATCGCAATGGTATTCGTCTTTCCGGCGACCGGTGCCCGCTTGGAGGCCAGCGCCTGGGCAGCCTGGTTGGGAGTGAATCCCAGTTGCTCAGCAGCAGCTCTGACCCGTTCTTGAACGGCCGGTGACGCCGGTCCCGATCCCGTCAGCGCCCGCGACGCGGTCGCACGGGACACCCCGGCGCTCGCCGCGACATCGTCCAACGTCACACGTTCCACTCGTCCCACTGTCGTCCTCCATCCTGGGCCAGGACACCCTGCGTGCCTAAGAGCGTGCTGACATACGCTGTTCCGAGCGAGGACGTGCCGGTCGGGATGAGCTGGTGACCCCACACCTTGTACATGGACTGGACGTCCATTGCAAGATGTGGTGTCACCAGATCGCCCGATCCGGTGCGCCGCAGCCGGGACATGGTATTCCAGCGGGCTCCCAGGTGGTTCCATTCACGCTGCCAACCACCACGTGCCCCCAGGTTCACGAATATTAGTACGGGTGGAAGCGCATTCAGCACCATGCCCACCATGCTGGACGCATCGTTAGAGGCTACGCCGAGAATTGAGATTGAGGGGTTGTGCCTACTACCCGGATACTACTTGGTCGCAGTCGGTTGAGGCGATGCCGACTGAGTCTGGGTTGGCTGAATGGTCGTCGATGGAGACTGAGTCGGCTTCGGTTGAGTCGACGGCGGCTGAGACGGTTGAGTTGTCTGGGGCTGAGACGGCTTCGGAGTCTGCGGCGACGTGGCCTGGGTCTGAGTCTGGCCTTGTGCGCTCTGGCCTTGTTGGACCAAAGCATTGCCCTGTTGCACGATGGCCTGGCCCATCTCCACCTGTCCGTTGCTGATCATGGCTTGACCTTGTTGGATCAAGCTCTGGCCCCGCTGAATGCTGGCCACATCCTGTTGACCCGAAGCCTGGTTCGGCTGCGACTGCGGTTGGGTCTGACCCGGCACTGTCGAACTCGGGACCGGAAGCGACGGAACTGACTTCGGGTTGAGCTGGTTCGTCATCTGTGTGATGAGATTGCTCTGGTCGGACAGGGTCTGGATCAGTTGGACGGCGGAGGTGTGCGACTGTGAGGTGGGGGTAGTGCTGGAGACCAGGGTGTTGAGCACAGCGGTTTCACGCGCGATGTCGGCGAGCCTCTGGTTCGCCAGGTCTTGCGCTGTTGGCGCGACTGTGACGGCCAGTGGATTCTGGAGCGTGTCCAACTGATGGTAAAGATCATTGAGAGTTGCCCAATCGCTGACCCACTGCGGTGAGCCGGGAACCTGCTTCACGACCGACGCCTTCAAAGTGTCGATCTGATTGTTCTTGGCGGCAATCTGCTGGCCGACCAAGGCAGACTGGGTGATCGAGGGATCGGTCGCCGGTGGAGTGACGGCGGATATCGCCGCCGAACTATGAGTAGTCGTCAGCGACGCCACCGAAGCATTGGCGCCATTGCCCGCCGCCGGGGCGGACTTCGGCGATGTCGAAAGGGAGTTCGACGACGCTGAACTCGAGCTCGCGGGGTCAGCAGAGATGCCGGAGGTGGTGCCACCAGACCCCATGGCGTCGTAGCGCTTCTGCAACGTGTTGGTGTCGTTGGTGTCGTTCGTGGTCAGGGTCGTGAAGTGGTCGGCGGCGGCTGCGTAGCCCTCGCTGGTGGCCGTCGTGGCGTAATCGGCGTTCACAGTCTTCGTCGCCGTCTCAGCCGCGATGGCGTTCTGCAGATTCGTACTGGTGTCCCCGTACAGGCCGTACGCGACGCCGAGTTGGCGGAAACTCTCATACCGGTCCACGTTTCCGATGGCCATGAACAACTCACACAACGGAACGTCGCCGCTGGCGGAAGCTGCCGCGGCATACATCATGTAGGCCACGTTGGCGAAGGCTTCATTCTGCAAAGCGGTGTTGAGATTGTCCAGAGTCGTTGAGTCGCTGGCCTGTGCCGGGCCCTGGGTGATCGCGGATTCGACCGCCCCCGGTCCAGTCGGCATGACTGCCGGAGCATTGAGTTCCTGGGTGACCACGGCATAGGCCGACTGGAGAGTCGCCAACCGGGAGTTCACGTCGGCGGCCAGTTGGCTGAAGACCGCCGCGGCCGCGGTGTCACCGGCCGCGGAGGCTGCGGCAGCGTACTGAGGGTAATCCTTGGTGCTGACCTGGGTCGCCTGGTCGATCGCGGCCTTGAGATTGTCCTCGTCCGAGCCCACGAAGCCGATCAGTGTGGCAGCCGAGTCGAATTGATCGAGTTTGGCCTGACCAATGTTCGTGAACTGTTGTGACGCGTTGACGTAACCGGCATTTTGGGCGATGGAGGCATAGTCGGCATACCGGGCGTTCGCGAAGGCTTCTGCCCGCATGGCTGCCATCAGATTCGTGTACGTCGGGGTGGACTGAGGGATCGCGACATCCGCCATCGCAAGACTGTTTCCCCCGAGCACCAGCAGGGCAAAACCTGCCAGTCCGGCAACCCACTTCATTGTCCGTTTCATCACTCGCCTCTATTCCGTTCGCACCAGCCATCTCAATGACCACAAGTTAACTACGTATGTAGTTTACTTGACCCCCGCAAACCTAGAGGCATTCGTAAGATCTACGTTTACGTTTTTCACGTCCCTTCACCGACTATAGACCTGTGTTTTATTTCTTAGCAAAAATGCGCGTCCAAATTATGAACACCTGACTCGCCGGCAGGTCAGGACCGTTTCACCGGGTACGGCGGGAGCGGAAGCTCAATGACGCAAGCAGGAAGAACGCAACGACAAATGCCCACAGGATCGCCAGCTGGTAGCCGATATCCGACAGGCCCTCGCCGCGCAGCATGACGGCACGCAGAGCCTCAGCACCGTGGCTGATGGGGAAGCACACGCTAAGGACATTCATCCAGGTCGGCGCGTTGGTCAGGTCGAAGATTCCTGACAGGAGGACTTGCGGAATGACGAGGAGAATCATCAGCTGGATGACCTGGAAGGCGGTGCGTGCCAGCCCGGAGACCAACAGACCCAGGGTCATCGAGACCATGGCCATGGAGAAGGTGGTCACAATGACCAATCCAAGATTGCCCTCGTTGGGAAAGCCGATCAGCTTGATGGACGCCATCAGGACGATCCCGGCTTGGACGACGGTCACCACCCCGAAACCGAGGCAGTACCCCGCGACGATCTGCCAGTTCTTGATCGGACTTACCAAGAGGCGTTCCATCGTGCCGCCCGTGCGCTCGGTCACCAAGGACATGCCCGCGGTGATGAAGACGAAGACGAAGATGAAGATGCCGATGAACACCGGACCGAGGTAGTCGAAACTGGTCCAGTCGGCCGATCCGTGAAGGTAGCTGACATCCAGGGTTGGAAGCGCTCCCACTCCGCCTTGTCCGGCAGCAGCCATGGTCTTCAACCCCGACTGAATGGCTGCCAGAGTACGGGCGGTGGTTGACGCATTGGTGCCCTCGACTTCGACATTCAAGGTCATGCCGTCCATGGAGACGATGGCTTCGATGTCGCGGCTGGCCAGTTTGGCATCGGCATCCGCCTGGGACAGGACCGACACCTGTGCGCTGTCCTCCAAGGCTGTGGTCACCTGGCTGGGCAGTCCGACGACGGCCAAGCGCGGTTCACTCGGTGTCGTACCGAGCATGGCGGAGAACAACCACAAGATCAGGACTGGCGCGACAATGAACATGACGACGGTACGGGGGTCATGCGAGAACTGCTGCCAGATACGCTTGGCCTGCGCCCACGTGTTACGCATGAGAGCCTCCCTTCTTGCGGGGTTTCTTGGCATGCTGATCAGGACCGGTGTCGGCAGGTGCGACCCGGGGAGGCGCGGCGTCGTCAGGCACGGCGTCGTCACCGGTTGACTTGCCTTGCTCGGCTTTGGCTTCGAAGTCCAGGAAGGCCGCCTCCAAGGTGGCCGTGCCCGACTGCTTCACCAACTCGTCGGGAGCACCTTGGGCGATCACCTGGCCGTCGTGGATCATCACCAGGTCGTCGCAGTTCACGGCTTCGTCCATCACGTGGGTGGTGATGATCAGGGTACGACCAGCCTTCACCAGTTCCTGGAAGCCCTTCCACAACCGTACCCGGTGAACAGGGTCGAGCCCGACGGTGGGCTCGTCCAACACCAACAGCCTCGGCGAATGAATCATGGCGATGGCGAGCGACAATCGCCGTTTCATGCCGCCGGAGAAGGCCCCGACCGTCTTACGGCCCATCTGTTCGGTCAGGCTGACCGTGGTCAACACGGTTGGGATGGCCTCGTCCATCTGCGACCGGTTCATCCCGTACAGGGCGCCGAAGAAACGGAGGTTTTGTACTGCGGTCAGGTCTTCGTACAAGGCGTCCGACTGTGGCATGTAGCCGATCTGGGACTTGACCTTGCGGGGCGGGGCCGGTTCCCCAAGAACCGTGATCTGCCCGGACGTGGCTTTCAGGGCGCCGACGATGAGGTTGACGAGGGTGGTTTTCCCGTGGCCCGACGGTCCCAACAGCCCGGTGATCTGCCCAGCGGGCACATCGATATCGATACCATGGAGGACCTCCGTACGGCCATAGCTCTTCCGGACATCTCTGAGTTTTACCAACGATTCTTGTACCATGTTTTTCTCGCCTCTCGGCTCGCGGTCCAGAATTCCTTGTCGGAAGGGCCCACCACACGACATCATGTCGCACTACGATGATCAGTGTAATGTTTTTCAGCAACTTTCACAGGCGGGAAGGGCATCCGAGTGAGAACATTATTGCTGACACGTAACACCGGTGAGGGCCACAACCGAGTCGCTTTAGCCATCCACCAGGCCTTCGAGTCCCGCGGACATGTCTGCGAAGTCGTCGACGCCCTGCGACTGGTGAACAGGCACCAAGAGGAATTGGACTGGTCCAAGAGCCGTCACCGATTCATGGGCAACGGCAAGACACCGGGGGCCCAGGCCGGCTCCGAACTGGCCACAACACCGCCCAGAAAACACCATCGACGTGCGGGGACGGACGTGTCCGCCTCGCTGTATGGCTGGGCTGTGCTGAAGATGCCCGCTCTGTTCGGGTCGGTTTACCAGATCGGTGACGTTTACAGCCGGTCCAAGGTGCCCTCGCCGATCTACTTCCAGAATCAGAAGTACGCCGAAGCCACCCACACGTACATCGAAGACAACGAGTACGACGTGGTGATCTCCACTCATCTGTTCCCCCAGGAGACCCTCTCGGCCGTGCGGAAGCGCTACCAGTCCCGGACGAAGTTCTACGGCGTCCTGACCGACTACTCCTGCACCCCCTTCTTCCGCGAGCCGAAGATCGACGGCTATTTCGTCCCGCATCCGGACATGCTGGCCGACTGCGTGCACAACGGCCTGCCCCAGGACAAGACGTACCCGCTGGGATTGCCCGTTGCCGAACGTTTCCGCAAGGCTCCCGACAAGGCCGAAGCCCGCCAGAGCCTGAATCTGCCGACCGACATTCCCGTGTTTCTGCTGATGTCCGGCGGCGTCGGCAGCATGTACACCGGGGAAGCGACCGACCGCTTGCTGGCCGACGGCGGCGAGAATGTCCGTGTCGTCATCCTGACCGGCCGGCGCGAAGACCTGTTCACCTCGATCACGCGGCGCTACGAAGTCGATCCGAGGGTCACCGTCGTCCCCTTCACCGACCGGGTGCCCGATTACATGGCCGCCGCCGACATCCTGCTCACCAAACCTGGCGCGGTTTCCAGTACGGAGGCTGCCGTCCTCGGGCTGCCGCTGGTCCACACGGCTGCCATCCCCGGCGGCGAGGTCAAGAATGCTCGTTTCTTCGCTGAGCGGGGTATGTCGCTGTACAACCAGCGTCCGGGCGAGGCTGCACGGTTGGTCAAGTGGTTGCTGGAGGATGCGGCCAAGGTGGAGTGGATGCGTACTCATCAAAAGGCCAACATGATCGCCGACGGCGCCGACCAGATCGTGTCCCACATCGAGAATGCCGCCTGATGCGACGACGCACAATCACCGTTTCCGACGAACACGAGGACGACTTCGGGGTGGCCAGCCGCCATGTCAACCAGCGTGTGGTCGACGAGACCTACCCGTACATTCGCCGAAACCCCTTGTGGCGGCTCGCATCCACCCTGCTGTACTACGTCATCGGCCCGATCCCGGTCTGGCTGATCTCCAAGATGTACGGAATGAAGATTGTCAACCGCTCCGCCATCCGGAAAGCGGGCGGTTGCTATGCCTACGCCAACCACACCCACTGGACCGATGTGCTCATACCGTACCTGTTGGCCTTCCCCAAGCGGGCGTATATTGTGGCCGGACCGACGGCGGTGTCGGTGCCCGTGGCCAAGCACCTGGTCCCGATGGTCGGCGGAATCCCGTTGAACGAGACGGTCGCAGGCAAGGCCCATTTCCGACAGGCCCTGGACCGCGCCGTCCAGCGCGGTGGGCTGGTGGCGATCTTCCCCGAAGCCCACGTCTGGCCGTACTTCAACGGAATCAGGGACTTCTCGTCAGCATCCTTCACCTATCCGGTGCGCTGCTCCTCACCGGTGGTCGGCTACGTCGTGACCTACCGCCGCCGGCGTTGGTTGACAATGCGCCCACCACGCCCGACTGTCACAGTGGGCGAACCGATCCTGCCCGAGACCTGGGCCGGTGAGCCCGACCCGAAACAACTGCTGCGTGACAAGGTGTTTCAGTTTATGTCAGAGACAGCCCGGACGAAAAAGTCGTACGCCTGGGTGAACTACACCAAACTGGACGGGCCCGCACCTGGGCATGGCGGCAGCATTTCGGGCTAGGCCTGAATCCAATTTTCTACGACGCGCCAGGCCCGCAATTCACCGGATCGGGACCCGCGTAATCGGGCGACTCCAGGATGACCACACTGCCAGATTGGAACACCACGGAGAAGCCCAAGGTGTATTCCGCGTAGGTCAAGGTGTATTCGGTCGACCAGTTCGCCGGAGTGGTAGCGGGTTGTACTTGACTGAGGTCGAGCGCGTAGAAGTCCTGACGGTGGTCGCTGACCCCGGGTACGGTGACCCGGTTGGTGTGGGTGAGCTGAGAAGCGATCCGGTCGTCAGCGACCACACAGGTGTTGGCGGGCAGCCACGCCACAGCGTCCCCGCGCGCCTGGGCTGAGGCATCGACGCGGAAAGCCGCTGTGGTGAGCATGCGCGAGAAGGGCAGAATGTCCGTGATCGGATGGAAGAGTTGTGTCGCGGCGAACAGGGTCGCCAGGACCTGGGAGCCCAGCAGGAGTTTCGCCAGACCATCATGGACGGCCTCGCGGGACGCCCCCTTGCTGCGGAACACCCGACGGGCGCCGACCGCCATCCGCCCCACCCATGACTGAGGAAGCCGGTCCACGGCATCGACCGCCGCCAGGCAGATGATGATCCACACCGGGGCGTTGTAGTGGAAATGAGTGGACCACAGGTGCTCCCGGTCAGCCAGCATGCGCTCGGCCATGATGGGTACGGCGAGCAGCCCGTACGGCGAACCCAGACACAGGAAACCCACGGGCACCAAGAGGACGAACCAGGTCCAGATCTTGGTGGCCGGAAGAAAGATGGCGACGATGGCATGGCCGAGCATGACCAGCCAGGCGCCCGGGCCGCTCCCATTCACCGTTAGCACCGGGTAATCCCAGTATTGGTACCCGGCCGGTGCGAAGTGAGGGAGCACCACCGTCGTGACAAGGGCGAAGAACGCGAGTCCGCCCACCATGAGGCCACCGGAGAACAGCCAGTCACGGGCCGTGCGCCGCCGGTTCTGGCAGCCCCAGACCAGCCGGATGAAACCGGCGATGAACACCAAAGTCCCCATGTCTTCGCGCACCATCAGCAGCAAGACGCAGGCAATCAACAGAGCCTTGTCGGCGTGACGGTCCAATCCGTCGATGACCCAGGCCAGCAGCGGTACGGCGAAAGCGATCTCATGGACATCGAAATCGATCAGGCACTGGATCGGCCAGCCGAACAGGATCGCCACCGAGAAGGCCTTGGCCCACCAGCCTTGCCCCATGTGACGGCGGGTGATCCGCCACAGCGGAAAGATCGCTGAGGCCGCGACGATCGCTTGGCCGATGATGATGACACGAACGTTGTCCCAGATCCAGTACAGCGGCGCCCACAGCGCGATGATGGGATGGAAGTGGTCGCCCCAGATGTTGTAGTCGTCGCCTTTGAGGGTCGAAATCGGGGCCTGGAAATGGGCGTAATGCTGGACCACCTGGTCAAAAATCCCCAGATCATACCCACACGACAGATACGTGTTGACCCGTGTTATCCCATAGACACTGAAAACGATGGTGTACACGACAAAGGCAGTCCACGGGAAATTGATGTTCTTCACTCGATGCCGGTGCAGTGTGGGCCTACTGTCCAGACCTATCATGGTTCCCGAAGTATCCTTCCGACTGCCCTCAATCCGAATACAACGATTGTCGCCGCTCGTCACGGCAGCAATCAATGCATCCAAGTAAACCAACCTCCAGCATAGGTGCCCAAGGTATCAAGTACCCTGATTATCCACGCCGCGATTCGGGAAAATGGTCAAAAAAAGGGGGATACAGCCTTGCCACCGCGCAGATACGGACAGACCGGATATCCGCCGACCTCGGCTCGTGTCACAACGGTTAATCAACTGACCCAGCCGACGTTCTCCCACAGGATGGAGCCGAGGTCGTCTGGACCGTAGTTGGCCAGGCCATCACGGACCATCAAGGTCTCGGGAACCTCGTACAGGGGAAGCACGGGGACATCCTGCCAGACTGCCGTTGCCAGTTGGTCCAAGATGTCGGCCTGGGTCGATGAGTCCGTCTGGCTCAGTGCCTGCTTGGCCAGGGCATCGACATCGGAATTGGAGTAGCCCCACTGGTTGCCGGTCGCGTAGCGCTGGCCTGCGGCCGCCGGGGTCGTGTACGACTGGGTCACCACGGTCATGGCGTACTGCCCCGAAGACTCCAGGTCCGCAAGAGTCGATGGATCGACGTAGTTCAGCGTCAGCCTGACCCCGATGGCGGCCAACTGGACGCGGAGGTTGAAGGCCTCATTCTCTACCAATGAATCCCCTTGTGGAATAAGGAAATCCCAGGTCAGGTCGACACCGAGCCGACTCCTGAACCCATTGTTGGCGACCACCCACCCGGCCTGGTCGAGCAAGGCCTTGGCCGTCGCCGGGTCGAAGCTGGTCTTGGACTGGAGCGTCTGGTCGACATACTGGGGCTGGGCAGACCTCCACACCACGGAGTCCAGTGCGGGAACATTCGGCTTCAGCCCGGCCAGGTCCGATTGGCTGATCTCGTCACGGTCCAGCCCGCTCAAGACTGCTTGCCTGACGATCGGATCGGACAATGGGCCTTGCGCGCAATTCATCACCAGGAAGCGGGCGTCCGCTCCGAGGTTGCGCCGGACCACGATCCCGGAGAGAGTAGAGGCCTGGGAAAACAGATTTGGATCCGTGACCCAGAATCCGTCGATGTCCTGCCTCAGGTACGACAACTCGATGTCCGCGTCGGCGACTACCGAGACGGTGATGGTGTCGAGTTTGGGCGTCGCCCCCCACCAGCGCGGATTTCGCGTCAGCGTGACCGTCGACTGTTTCGATGAGGAGACCACGTACGGCCCGGAGAAATCTGGACTCGTGCCCACCAGCGAGGTCCAGGGTTGGTCCCTGACATCGGCAGACACCATGGCCGCCCGAAAAGGCCCGCGCGCGAAGGTGTACGGCCATGAGGCGTACTGCGTGTCGTAGGTCACCACGACCTGATGCGAATCGTTGCCCTGATCCACCGCTGTCACGTGGTCGAAGCCACGATCCGCACACGCCGGACCCGGCTCCGCCACACAGGCTTGCCACGTGGCCTGGAAATCGGCAACACTGATGAGTGTTCCGTCATTCCAGGCGGCCTTGGGGTTGAGGTTGTAGGTCACCGTCATCGTGGGGACCGGTGGCCCGAAGCCGGGCGTGGAACCACCGACGACCACCGGTTGGCCGGTGAGCCAGGTAGCATCCCAGTGCAGCGTACCGTCCGCCGCGGTGGCGAAGAACCGGGGAGTCATGGCGTCGAGGACCGGGTTCAGTTGGAAGGGCGTCAGGCTCCACGGATTCCACGACGACGGGAACGCCGGCACCCCCAGCGAGAACGAGCCCCCATCGACGACGCCGTCCCGGCTGACAGGGTTGGTTTGCGGGCCAGGAGAAGGGGGTACGGCAGTGGCGGGTGCCGTGGTCCCCGGTTGGACCGAACTGGAATCCGCCGATGTGGGCGCTGCCTGGTCCGCAGTGGGTGTCGGTGTGCCCCCACCCCAGGCGCCGCATCCGGCCAATGACACAACCAGCAGACAGGTGACGAGTGCCCACCAGGCGATGAAGCTTTTGTGTTGTTTTGTGGAGGGATGTGCGATGGTGAGATGGTCAGCGATGGTCATCAAATCCATCCCGGGAGCCACATCCTCCAGTCCCACTGCTGGCGAGTCAGCAATTCAGCGGTGTAGATCGGGTAGTTGAACGCGAAGTTGAGGATGACGAGGGCGACGAAGACAGCCACGATAATTGCCCCGGTACGCCGTCGGGACCCGCCATTGACCGGACCGAGGATCGCCCCGAGTCCCATGGCCACCGCGATGGCCATGAAGGGCACCATGGTGATCGCGTAGAAGACGAATTCCGGGCGGGTGCCGATGAACATCCACGGGATCCACGTCGAGCAGTAGCCGAGGATGACCACTCCGAATCGCCAATCCCGGCCTGCCAGCCACCACACGAGGGCGGCGATCAGGGCGATCACACCTGCCCACCACAGCAGCGGGGTTCCCAGTCCTGTGACAACCCTCAAACAGGTGTCGCCAGCCGGCGCCGTACATCCCTGTTCGCCAGGTTGGATGCCGTTCTGGGCATAGATTCCGATCGTGCGGGACAGGACGGTCCACTGCCAGGGATCCGAGGAGTACGTGTGGGTGGCGCTGGCCATTCCAGAGCCGGAGTGGAATTGGTAGGTCACGATATGCCACTGCCACAGGGTCCCCATGGCCTGGCCGAGGTGCTTGGTGACCCAGGAGTCAGGATTCACCGATCCCCAGGCCCAATCGTGGGAGGTGGCAGTCTTCAGCCACGGGATCCAGGAGAGCATGTAGACCACAACGGTGACAACCGCCATGGACACGAAGGCCTGCACACCGTCCTTGATCAGGGACAACCACATTCGTCTTCCCGCACCGATCAGGCGGCGGGTCGTGATGCCCCACACCACCACCAGGATGCCGAAGACGGCCAGGACGTACATGGAATTCCACTTTGTGCCGCAGGCCAGGCCGAACATGAGGCCGGCTGCCAGAAGCCACGGGCGGAAGATGAACGGACCGGCTTGTCCGGCCAGGGTCTGACCGGGCAGTGATTCCAGGTGATCAGCCAATTTGTGCCGGAAATAGTCGCGGTCGGCCACCACGCAGGAGACGGCGGCAACGATGAAGAAGGCTTGGAAGATATCGAGCAGCGCGATCCGGGACATCACGAAACTCAGCCCGTCGACGGCGAGGAGCAAGCCCGCCAGACCGCCGATGAGCGTTGAGCGGGACAGGCGCCGGGCCAGACGAATCGTGACAAAGATGAGCAGACAGCCGAAGACCAGGGCGGAGAATCGCCAGCCGAAGGCATTCAGGCCGAACAGGCGTTCACCGAAGGCGATCAGCCACTTCCCGATCTCAGGATGGACCGCCCATTCACCGGTCGTCGTCAAGGACGAATAGTCGCCCTGAGCCACTTGTTGGTTGACGGCAGACGAGTCACCGACCCACGTACCCTCGTACCCGTACTGCAACAGACTCCAGGCGTCTTTGGCGTAGTAGACCTCGTCGAACATGATTTCGTTCGGCTGGCCCAAGCGGAAAACGCGCAGGAAGAAGGCCACCGCCGTGATGGCCACGGTCACGACCCAGCCCATCAGGCGGTCGGTCGGCAACCCCTGGCGCAACTGCTCGATCACGGTCAGGTCGCCGCGCGAGGTTCGCTGGTTGGCGAAGCGGTTGAACCGGGCCAGGATCGGAACATTGGCTATCCACGCCGGGGTACGAGGTTGGGGTGACGGGTCCTGGGGAGCGGGCTGCCAGGTCGCGGGCGGTGCCTCTGCTGATTCCGGCGACTCTTCAGACTCCGGTAACTCCTCGATCAGACTCTCGTCTAAGGCATCCTGGTTGTCGATCCCGGTATCCGGGGTTGGTGTGTCCACCAAGTCCTGGATCTCGGTATCACGAGCCGGCTCGTCCGCCGGGGCTGGAGGTTCGTCGTCGGGAGCGGGGTTTTCTTCCCAATCGTCAACGGCGTCGTCGGAATCTGGTATGTCCACCTGATCGGTGTTCTCGGTATCAAAAACTGGAATCTGGTCAACACCGATGATCGCGCGCTCAGGGACTGCGTTGTCCTGCGGAGCCTGGATCGCGGCATCCCGGCCCCGGTCATTCGCCCCAGACTGCTTCTCCGAAGGTGAAGGAACATAGCCACCAACCCACCCCGACTTCATCGGACTATGGGTTCGGGGCTTGCTTGGATCACCTCGGACTTCGTCACTCATCCCGACTAGTCTAATGGTGTGAATCCACATTCCGTCACCAGCCCCATGGTTTCAAGCATGGTGCAGCCGACGCCAGAGCCTCGTCGGGAGACTGAGGAAGCGGGCTTAGCCGCGGGTGTGCTCATCCTCGCCGGAACACCCATCGGCGACACTCGGTATGTGTCTCAAGCACTGGGCGATGCCCTTATCAATGCCGATATCATCGCCGCTGAGGACACCCGAAAATTCGCCGACCTGTGTCGCCGGGCTGAGTTGAAGGTGACGGCGCGTGTCATCTCATTCTTCGAGGGCAACGAAGCTAGCCGAAGTGGGGACTTGGTCGAGCAGATGGTGGCAGGAGCGAGAGTCGTTCTGGTCACCGACGCGGGGATGCCATCGGTCTCGGACCCGGGGTTTCGGCTTGTCAGTCAGTGCATTGATGCGGGAGTACGGGTGTCGGTGGTGCCAGGTCCTTCCGCCGTGCTGGCTGCCCTGGCGGTGTCGGGACTCAGCACAGACCGATTCTGCTTCGAGGGGTTCTTGCCCCGAAAGTCCAGCGCCCGGCGCACCCGCCTGACCCGGTTGCGGACCGAGGAGCGTACCCTCATCTTCTTCGAAGCCCCCCACCGCCTGCATGATTTCCTGGTTGACGCGGCTGAGGTCTTCGGTGAGGACCGCTCGGCTGCGATTTGCCGGGAACTGACCAAGACCCACGAGGAAGTGATCCGCGGCCCGGTGTCCGAATTGGTGGCCTGGGCCGAAGGAGAGGTACGCGGGGAGATCACCATCGTGGTGTCCGGGGCCAGCCCCTCCGCCCCTGAGATCGGGGTGCTCGTGGAAGTGGTCGTTGACTTGATAGCCTCCGGCGAGAAGCGGTCAGCCGCCGTGGGACAGGTGGCCAGCATGCACCACGTGGACCGACGAGTGTTGTACGATGCCGTCCTCGCGGCACGGCGGTCAAGTAACTAACAGACATTCACAAACTAGTATTTATCTGAGTGAGTGACGTCAGGACCGTCGCTTCAATCCCACCTCAATCAATTCCCCAGTGTTTCACTGCGTGAACAGCCACTTTGCGTCAGACCAGTGACTCCTCCACATGTCCCATCCATCCTCCAGAGTTTGGCCCTGTGAGTCAGGTAGTGATGTCAGGATTGGCGAGTCAATTCGTACAAGGCGATGGAGGTTGCCACAGATGCGTTCAGCGACTCCACACTTTCCGCGATGGAGATACGGGCCAGGGTGTCGCAATGCTCGGCGACCAGCCGCGACAGACCCGTACCCTCGGAACCGACGATGAGAGCCAGTGGACCATCCTGATGAACATTGTCGATGGTCACGTCCCCGTCTCCTGCCAGGCCGACGACCGTACATCCGGCGTCGGTGAACTGCTCCAGGGCACGGTTGAGGTTGATCACTTGGGCCACGGGCAGCCGGGCGGCCGCACCGGCAGACGCCTTCCATGCGGATGCTGTCATTTTCGCGGCCCGGCGTGACGGAATGACGACCCCACAGGCGCCGAAAGCCGCTGCCGAACGGATGATGGCCCCCAGGTTGTGCGGATCGGTGACATGGTCACAGGCGACAATGATCCCATCGGTTGCCACTGCTGCGTCGATGACATCGAGCACATCCGCGTACTCGAAATCG
>WRFP01000032.1 GCA_009778725.1 Propionibacteriaceae bacterium | reverse complement strand
TTGTTCCTTCGACTCTGATTTCGCACGGTTCCCTTCCGTCACCTGGATCAATCCACGCGAACTCGGATAGCAACCACAACTCACACGCCCGAATCTGTCGGTGGCGGTCTTTCCCACGATGATCTTGACAGGGACTCCAGTCGTACCTATTGTTAATCTATGAACATTTTCGTGTATATGTTCATACATTTCTGAGGAGGTCTCGTGGCGAAGAGTTTTGGGGATCGGGAACGGGAGTTGATCCAGGGAGAACTCATTGAGGCGTGCAAGCAATGTTGGAGTCGGTATGGGTATCAGAAGACGGGGATCCGGGAGTTGGCGCAGATGGCGAATATCTCGACTGGGGCGTTCTATCGGTTCTTTGACTCTAAGGAAATGCTGTTCGTCGCCACGGCGAACGAATATCAGCGGGAGCTGATCGACATCTTTCACACGACGATGGCGCAGTGCCCGGGCAAACAGGGGGTGACGACCAGCATCAAACGGATCGTGGCGGCGATGTCGTCCATGGCATGGCTGACGTCGATGTGGGAGGAGTGGCCGGTCATCATCCGCAAGCTGCCGCCGGACTTCATCGAGGAGGATTTCCGCGGGGACGTGATCCGCATCGCCGACATCATCCAGCAGTACGGGTTGACTGCCAAGCGGGACACTGAATCCACAACCCAGATCGTGGACCTCCTGCTGACCGCTGTCACACGGCAGAACTACCTGCCTGGGAATACCGGGGAATCGATCGATTTCATCATCGACTCCGTGATCGACGCGCTGTTCGAGTAGGAGGAACCATGAGCACTACTGCCCCGGCCCGGACTCATCTGATCGAGTTCCGGGACGTGTCGAAGACGTACACGATGGGTGAGATCGCCATCCATGCCGTGGACCACGCCAGTTTCTCCATCGATGAGGGGGAACTGACCATCATCCTTGGAGCGTCGGGGGCCGGCAAGACCACCATCCTCAACTTGTTGGGCGGGATGGACACTGTTACGAGCGGGGAAATCCTGGTTGGCGGAGAGAACATCGCGACGGCCAATGAGCGCAAACTCACCGACTATCGGCGGGCCAAGGTCGGGTTTGTGTTCCAGTTCTACAACCTCATCACCAACCTCACCGCGCTGGAAAACGTCGAGTTCGCCGCCGAGACCTGCCCGGATCACTTGGACGCCCGGCAGATCCTCGACGTGGTCGGTCTGGCGGACAGACTGGGCAACTTCCCGTCGCAGTTGTCGGGAGGAGAGCAGCAACGCGTGGCCATCGCGCGGGCAGTGGCCAAGAATCCATTGTTGTTGCTCTGTGATGAGCCCACGGGGGCCCTGGACTACGCGACCAGCAAGGCGGTCCTCCAACTCCTCGCGGACGTCAACAAACAATACGGTAAGACGGTCGTCATCATCACCCACAACACAGCAATCGGGACCATGGCTGACAAGGTGATTCGTGTCCGCAGTGGGATGATCGAGGATGTCAGTGTCAATCTTGGCCCGACTCCTGTCGAAAGCATCGAATGGTAGGCGGCCATGCGGTACCTGGTCCGGAAACTACTGCGTGACATCCGCCACAGTGCGGGGCAGCACGTCGCTATCACACTCGTCATCGGGATCGGGGTGGCGTGCTACGTCGGCATGATGTCGGCCTCGACCAGTGTGGGTCGCAATATTGATGATTTCTATTCCACTCAGAAACTGGCCGATCTGTGGGTCACGGTACCCGGTGCCGACGCAGACATCGTGTCGCAGATCCGTGACCTCCCCGGGGTGGCAGCCGCGGAAAACCGCGTTTCCATCACGGGCACATCGGGCACGCATTCCTTCGCCGTCCACACCATCACACCGGACCCAACAGTCAACATCCCAGCCATGGACACCGGCCATCTTCCCGACGCCGCCAACCAGTGCATCGTCGACCGGGGGTACGCCGCCGCGAACCACCTTGGAATCGATTCCACCATCACCGTGACACTGAGCGGGAACCAGTACGACCTGAACGTCACCGGCATCTTCAACAGTCCCGAGTATCTCTACCTGGCCAAGGACATCACCGCGCAACCCGACCACCACACCTACGGCGCACTGCTCGTCAGTCCGGACCTGCTGCCCGTCACTGAAGACAATGAGATTGTCGTCGCCGCCCAGCCAGGAGCCGACCTCGCCGAGCTGAAAACGCAGATCGCGAGCATCGCCCTGCCCACCGGCCAGGGGGTCATCCTCGACCGTACCCAACTGCTGAGCTGGACCATGCTCGACCAGGACATCCGCCAGTACGCCCAGATCGGTGCCGTCTTCCCCGTGATCTTTTTCCTTGTGGCAGCGGTGATCATCGTCATCTCCATGTCGAAGAACGTCGAGACCCAACGTACTCAGATCGGCAACATGAAGGCCCTCGGCATCCGCAGTTCGCTCATCACCGTCCACTACCTCAGTTACACGCTGCTCACCTGCCTGGTCGGCTGTGTGCTCGGCGTCCTCGCGGGGATCTTCGCCGTGATGCCAGGCATCGACCTGATCTTCACCACCTTCTACACCATGTCTGCCCTGCACGCAGCGGGGTACGCCGGCAACGTCGTCGTCGCGTGCGTGCTCGCGTTCATCTTCGGCATCGTGGCAACGATCGTGTCTGTTCGCAAGCCGCTGCGCCAGAGCCCGGCCGCGGCCATGCGCCCGAAACCACCGCGTTCGACCAAACCGATCCTACTGGAGAGGGCGGGCTGGCTGTGGTCGCGGATGTCGTTCGGCTCCAAGATCGTGTGGAGGAATCTGTTCCTGAACAAGGGCCGTGCCGCGCTGTCTTCGGTCGGCATCATCGGGTGCGTCGGGTTGCTGCTCGCGTCGTTCTCCTTCCTGGACTCCATCGATTCTCTGCTCGGGAACAGGTTTTATCAGGCCAACCAGTACGACGTCGCGGTCACACTGAGCAGTCCTGTCGCCGCGGGAACCGCTTTTCGGCTGGGCCAGTCCGGCATCACGTCGGCGGAACCATCCGGGAGCCTGCCAGCCACCTTCGACACCGGTACACAGGTGATCTCCACCACAGTGACAGCGGTTGACACCGGGTCAACGGCCCTCGCGCTGTACAACAGTCACAATGCACGAGTGGCGATCCCGTCCGATGGGGTGATCATCCCCCAGTTGTACGCGAACACGTACCACCTGACGGTCGGCGACACCATGGACCTCACGCTGACTCCGATCAGCGGTACCCCCACACCGGTCAAGCTCCACGTGTCCGGGATCGCCATGCAGTACCTCGAGCAGAACATCTACACCTCATTCACGTACCTGACCGCGATCGGTGTCGCGATGCCCGTGTCGACGTACTATCTCACTGTGACAAGCGGAAATGCGAGCATGGTGGCCACTACTCTCAGCCGAAACCCAGACGTCGCCTCGGCCATGACTATCACCGACCTGGCCAACGCCTGGTCCTCGGACCTGACCATCATGAACTCGATGGTGTGGATCATGATCGCGGCGTCGGCCGTCCTCGCCCTGACCGTCGTGTACAACATCAGCGCCATCAACATCCTCGAACGACAACGAGACATTGCCACTGTCAAGGTGATGGGTTATCACCGCCGGGAAGTCAATCGCCTGGTCTTCCGCGAAAACCTGCTCATCACAGCCTTCGGCACGATCATCGGCCTGCCCGTCGGCGTGGGCATGCTCGCGGCGATCATCCAGGCCGTTGTCTCGAACACGATGATGGTCCCCATGGTGATCTCACCCTTGTCAGTCGTGTACGCGATCGTCCTCGGGTTCGCCTTCACCATCCTCGCCAACCAAATGCTGCGCGGAAAGATCCGCCGCATCGACATGGTCGAGTCTCTGAAGTCCGTCGAATGACGCAAGGCGGGTGAAAACCGTGAGACCCGATCAGAACCCTTCTGGCAGATGGGGCAGATACGGCGCAGCCAGGGCGTCCAGTTGCTCGTCGGTCAGGGTGAGGTCCACCGACGCGACGGCGTCTTGCAGGTGCTCTGGTCTGGTCACCCCGACAATGGGGGCTGTCACGGAGGGTTGCTGGCGTACCCAGGCCAGACTGACTTGAGCCATGGAGACCTGACGCTGGGCGGCGATGGTGGCCACCGTGTCCACGATGGTCAGGTCACCTTGCTCTTGCTGATGGTAGAGCTTGGTGCCGAACACATCCACTTCAGTACGGCGGGTGGTCGTTCCCCAGGAGCGGGCCAGGCGGCCGCGGGCCAGAGGACTCCACGGAATCACGCCGACCCCCTGGTCGACGCAGAAGGGCAGCATTTCGCGCTCCTCCTCGCGCATCAGCAAGTTGTAATGGTCCTGCATGGAGATGAATCTCGTCCAGCCGCCCAGATCGGCGGTGTACTGCATCTGGGCGAACTGCCAGGCGTACATCGACGATGCCCCGATGTAACGCACCTTGCCCGCCTTGACGATGTCGTGAAGCGCTTCCATCGTCTCCTCCACAGGTACGGTGGGGTCGAAGCGATGGATCTGATACAAATCGATGTGGTCGATGCCAAGACGGCGCAGGCTGGCGTCGACGGCCTGCATGATGTGGAGCCGTGACAGGCCTTCGCCGTGCGGTCCGGGATACATCCGCCCGTTGACCTTGGTCGCGATGACCACTTCGTCGCGACGGGCGAAATCGCGCAGGGCCCGCCCGGTGAACTCCTCACTGGAGCCGGCCGAGTAGACATCAGCAGTGTCGAAGGTGGTGATCCCGGCTTCGAGCGCCTGGCGGATCATGGCCCGGCTCCCCTCCTCAGGCAAACTCCACTTGTGATTGCCATGGGTCGAGTCGCCGAAACTCATACACCCCAAAATCACTGCCGAAACACGCAAACCACTATTGCCTAACTGCACATACTCCACGATGGACTCCTCCCACACCTGCGCGGCCAGGGCGGCCGACGGTACAGATTCCACATTACTCCTGGCATCAGACACGACCGCCTACTGTGTCGAATCAGGTCGGTTGGAGTTCGGGATCGGGTGCGGATGACCCCGATAAAGTCGGCCGGGCGGCCCAGCGGCCGGCGATTGTGGCAGCGACTATGGTCAACAGGGCGCCGAGCAAGAGGGCGGCGTCTTCTCCTGGGTGGAGGAAGCCTAGTTGGTCGCCCAGGGTGGCGGCGGCGACGGGGACGCCAAGTTGGGCGGCGGAAAGCACGCCGTAGGACAGGGGCTGTTTGTTGATGACGGTTGCGGCGTGGGCGGCGATGGCTCCGGCGGCGAGGACCACTCCGAGCAAGATCATCTGGGGGTACGCTGCCAAGGCTCGAAGGTTCAGTGAGGCGCCGAGCCAGACGAAGAAGATCGGGCCGAAGAGGCCTTCGGTGAGGGCGAACAACTGACGGGCCAGACGGCGGGGCTGGCCGACGACGGCGAGAGCCAGGCCCAGACAGAAGCCGGCGAGCATGATCGACACCCCGCCGACTTGGGCCAACGCCGCCATGAGTAGCAGAATGAGGAGGCTGATCCGCAGTTCGAGAGCGAATTCACGTTGCTCTGATTTGCGATGGACCTTCGTACGCCAGCCGCGCTTTTCGCTCAGCCACAAGGCCAGGGTGACGACGACCCCACAGCCGATCACTGCGGCGACGCCGAGGCCCACGTGAAGGGCGTTGCCGGGATCGAGGGCCAGTGGGAGGGCCACGATACACAAGGCGTCGGCGATGGCGACCTGGGGTAACATCGCCAGCATCGCGGGGCCGGACAGTTTCAACGACTCTGTCATCGGGAGGATCACAGCAGCCGACGAGGACACGAACAACACTGCGTACAGTCCGACATGGCGGGTGCCGAAGACACTCGACACAATCCAGGCCAGGACGATGCCGAGCACTACTACGATCACCAACCGGACGAGAGCCGCACGAGCTCCAGTACGCAGCGCCTTGTCCCGTACTGGAACACGGGATCCTGCCACGAACATCACCATGGCGAAGCCGATGTTGGCCAGGAATGAGAAGGTCGGTTCAGTCGGATTGACCCAGTGGAAGCCGGTATGCCCGATCAGCACGCCAGCGGCCAACTCCCCCACCACGACCGGCACCCGCCAGGAATTCGACCACCCCAGCAGGGGCCCGAACAGCCCCACCGCCACGATCAGCGCCAAGAGTGCGAAGGTCATCTCAGCCACCACTCACTCGACCGATGCGGCTATGTGTGCGCCAGCCTCAGGAGACGCGTTCGACCACACCGCGGACGAATGCCGCCTGGCCGACATGCTGGAAGGAGTCGTTGAGGACGCTGACCAGGCGCACAGCCAGGGTCACCGGAGGAGTCCAGCGGGTGTCCACCACGCGGTCGAGGTCCTCGTCGGATACTGCACCCAACAACTCCACAGTCTTCTTCCATGTTGCCTCGTGATAGCCGCGAAGCAGGTCCGCGCTGAGCTTGTCACATTCGCCGACCTGCTGGGTCGTGTGGCCGTACCCGTGCTCGGCAACACCGTACGGTAAAGCAAACTTGTCAAACCAGCCCTGGGAGGTCCACACCTGCTCGGTGGAGAATGCCGAAGCCATGTGGTCGTCCTGCACCCTGGTCATGTGCCAGATGAGCCATGCGATCGTGTTGGCATCCGGGTCCACCCGTGCCTTCAGCACCTGAGGAGTCACTTGATCCAGAACCCTGTCCACATTTTCATGAACCCGTCCGTACGCGTCGATCAGTACGTCTGCCGCTCGCATTTTTCACTCTCCTTTGTGGTGACCCGTGTCAGGTGAGCAGGCACGATCGCCGCCTACCGATGAGGATCTACTTGTGGCCACGATGATACCGCTGGCGCCTGGTCATGATCCGAGATTTCATGAATCAGAAACACGAATCCACCGATCACCGATGCCGCGAACGTACCCATACGGAAACGCACAACACCGATGAATCGGTGGATCCGGGATGGCCTGACTCAGTTGAGGTTGTTGTCAGCCAGCCAATCGCGCGCGATGGTGGATGCCGGGACCTGATCGTTGACGCTGCGGGCGTTCATCGCGATCAGGGCGTCGGGGGTCAACAACGCGTCGATCTTGTTGAGGACCGCAGCGGCTGTGTCGTCGACCTTGTCGCTGACCAGCGGCACGACGTGCGAACTCAGGAACAGGCCCTTGTCGTCTGTCAGAGTGACCAGGTTGTCGGCCGCGATCGACGGATCAGAGGTGTAGATGATCGCCAACTGGATCTGATTGTCCTGCAACGCCTTAACCGTGAGAGGGCCACCGCCGTCCTGGATCGGCGTGAAGCCCACGGAGACACCGTAGGTCTTCAGCAGGCCATCGGGCCCGTTCGGACGGGTTTGCGCCTCGGCATTGGCTCCCATGGTCATCGGATCGGTCACTTTCGACAGATCGTCGATCGTAGTCAGCCCCCACTTATTGGCGAAGTCCTGGGTGACCACGTACGAATCCTGGTCGGTGGCGGGCGCCTCGTCCAAGATCCGCAAACCGTCGGGAACCGCGGCCTTCAATGCGGAGTACACGTCGGCGTCCAGGGTCACGGTGGCGTCGGGCTGCCAGTACTGCAACAGCGGTCCGGTGTACTCGGGGAACACGTCGATCCCTCCCGACTGAATCTCAGGCAGGTAGACCTCCCGCTGGCCGATGTCGAATTGCCGGTCAACCGTGTACCCGGCGTTCTCCAGGGCCTGGGCATAGACTTCGGCGATGATGTCGCTGGAATAGTACGCCTGGGAGCCGATCACGAGCGTGGGCTTCGAGTCAGTTCCGCTGCCCGAGGACGACGGAGTACTGCTTGAGCACGCGGAAAGACTGAAGGTGGCGACGACTGCCAATCCAGCAGCCATGATCATAGTTCGACGGAACATGTGTTTCCTCTCTCAAATATGGAGTTGCTGGCGTCGCGAACTTCTCGGGTTGGTGACACGAAGCTTCACCCACCTTTGGATCGCGGCGAGAACAACTTCCAGAATCAAGGCGAGAGCGATCACGAGCATCGCTCCCCCAAGCATTTCGGCGTAATTATGGGCTTCCAGCCCGTGGAACAGATAGCGTCCCAACCCATTGTCGGCAATGTACGCTGCCAGTGTCGCCGTGGCGACGACCTGCAGCGTCGCGGCCCGGATCCCGCCGATGATGACCGGGGCGCCCAGCGGTATCTCCACCTGGAGGATGATACGCAGTTCACTCATCCCGATGGCCCGGGCGGCGTCGGACACGGCAGGATCGATGGCCTGGATCCCGGCGTACGCACCGGCCAGTGCGGAGGGAATGGCCAGGATGACCAGGGCCAGGATCGGTGCTTTCAGCCCGATGCCCCACATCAATCCGAACAGGGTCAACAACCCGAGTGTGGGAATGGCACGGGCGGCTCCTGCCACCGCGCCCACCACACCAGCACCCCGATGGGTGTGACCGACCAGAATCCCGATCGGCAGCGAGATCACCAAAGCCAGCCCCACCACGATCCCGGTCGTGATCAGATGTTGGGCCAACCGGGTGGGGATGCCCGTACTCCCCCGCCACTCAGCGGAATTGGCCAGCCACCCGAAGGCGGCACTGATGTAGTTCATGCCAGAGCACCCCGGGATCGTCTGGTGACCCGCGCCGGCTTACCCCGGCGATGCCGGCGCACAGTCCACGGCGTCAACAACCGTCCGGCCACCATGACCAGACCGTCCAGAATGACGGCCAACAAGGCTGTGGCGATGACCCCGGTCGCGACCTCGGCGGCGATCCCGCGCTGGAATCCATTGGTCAGCAACCACCCCAGACCCGACTGGCCGACCAGTGCGCCCACTGTCACCAGACTGACCGTACTGACCGTCATCACGCGGATTCCCGACACGAGCACGGGCACGGCCAGGGGCAGGTCCACCCGCCAGAAGACGGACATCCCCGAGTGGCCCATGGCGACGGCAGCATCGTGGACGTTCTTGTCGACAGCGGCGAACGCATCGGCAGAGGTACGGACCAACAGCGCCACCCCGTACACCGTCAACGCAATTGTCATTGTCCACATCGATCGGGCTGACAGGCCAGTCAGCACCAGGATGGCGATGATCAGCGGCAACGACGGGATGGCGTACAACAAGGAGGCGATGCCGAGCACGGGACCGCCGATCAGCCGGCGCTTGTGGGCCAGCCGTCCGATGGGCACAGCGATGATGACGCTGAAAACGATGGCCGGTATGGACAAGGTCACATGATTGGCGACGAGTCCTGGAATCTCCTGCCAGTTGTTCCTCAGCCACTTCATGACAGAATCCCCACCGGCCGCCCAGCCTGGTCCACGGCCACGGTCCGCCCGCCGACCTGGTGTGTTGTCAGTGTGCGCCCCTCCTGGTTGGCCCCCACGAAAGTCCTCACAAAGTCGTCCGCGGGTGCGGCCAGGATCTCGGAGGCCTGCCCGCGTTGGGCCACCACAGCGTGTTCCCGCAAGACAACGACCTCGTCGGCCAGCCGGAACGCCTCGTCGACGTCATGGGTGACAAACAAGATGGTCTTCCCCAGCTCAGCTTGAAGGCGCAACAACTCATCCTGCAATTCCCGGCGTACAATCGGGTCGACCGCCCCGAAGGGCTCGTCCATCAACAAGATATTGGGATCAGCCGCCAGTGCCCGCGCGACTCCGACGCGCTGCTGTTGGCCCCCCGACAATTCAAACGGATAGCGCTTCCCGAGTTCGGGGCTCAGCCCCACGCGTTCGAGCAACCCCAAGGCGGCGGTACGCGCCTGCTTGCGCGAAACTCCGTTCAGCATGGGCACGGTGGCAACATTGTCCAGTACTGACCGATGTGGCAGTAGCCCGCCCTGCTGCATGACGTACCCGATCGATCTGCGCAGCGCCACCGCCCGACTACGGGAGATGTCCTCACCGTCGATCAACACCTGGCCTGAGGTCGGATCCACCATCCGGTTGACCATCCGCAGCAGCGTGGTCTTCCCCGATCCCGACGAGCCCACCAACACCACAGTACGGTGGGATTCGACGACCAGTGAGAAGTCCGCGACAGCTGTCGTACCGCCGTCATAGACTTTGGACACCCGCTGGAATTCGATCATGGACCTCACCTCCAACCCGGACAGGTGGTTTTCCATAACACCTCAGGACACAATCAGCACACCAAACCGATCGTCATAGCGGTTCTCATCTGGGCATTTCACACCCGATATCAACCGCTCTTAGCCCAGTCGAGATTACCGATCAGCCCTGATGGTGATTCAGGGTCTCGCATATTGGAGAAAAAATGATCCCGCCTGAGTTATGTGCTTGAGTCGCCGGTTGGAGGATCCGCTGGCTCCGGCGAGATGGCATCAGGAGAATCCGGTGACGCGGGAGCCACCTGATCCCCGGGGACGGGAACCACCTGATCCACGGGTGCCGGAGCCGCCTGATCCACGGGTGCCGGAGCCGCCTGATCCGCGGATGCGGGAACCACCTGATCCGCCGGGGTGGGAACCACCTGATCCGCCGGTGTGGGAACCACCTGATCCACGGGTGCGGGGAAGAATTGCGGTGGAGGAGCCGCAAACCCTTGCCCAGCTGACTCTGGGGGAGGCAACTGTCCCGGGTGCCCGGTCCGGACTGTCTTGCCGTGCTTGCGCACAGACACGATCAGCCAGGCCAAACTCGCGAGGAAGAGGACGCCGCATCCGGCGACCACACCCGTTTCCCATGCCTTCCAGGTGGCCTTGGCCGGACCCGAGTTCGTGTAGAACCCACCGGGCCGATTGCCGCCCTGGAAACTGCCGTTTGGCATTCCGCCCTGTCCGCCGTTGCCGTAACCGTAACCACCGCCACTTAGCGAACCGTCCGTGGGCATATCAGTCGGGACACCGCCCGGGTACCGACCGCCTGAGCCGTCTGTCGGGAAATCGGTGGGCATTCCGCTGGGATAATCTGTGGGCCGTCCGCTGGGGTAGTTGGTGGGCCGACCACTCGGATAGCCGCTCGGGCGTTCGCCGGTCGGGAAGCCGCTGGGCCTGACACCGGTGTAGCCGCCGCCTGGACGCTGTCCGCCACCGACCGGTGTGGCCGCATGACCGGAGTTCGCCGCGTACGCGACGGTGGCCGCGACACCGCCCAGGGACAAGACCATGACCACGATCGACACGATCAGCGGTACGGGCCACGACAACAGGTGACGTGTTTGCGTACCTCCTGCTGGTGGATCGGGCACTCCTGGCACGGGAGACGAGTTCTCCGGTGGCACCGGACCTGGCACATCGTGGCTCATCACAGCCTCCTCTTCCTCAGATTGACTGGGCCGAATCCTTCGCCAGAGGTGTCACTGTGAAGTCGCGTCGGATTCAACCTGTCCCAACCCTAGGAACACCCAACTCAGATCATCCTAAGAAATAGCTTGCGTATCACCCGACTCCACCGATCCATGGTTGCGACGCCAGCGATCGGTATCAGCGGGTTGCCCGCGCAGCCATGGCCACCGCCCGGCGCGGCAAGGTCATCGTGAACACCGTTGTCCCTCCGGAACTGCGTACCTGAATCTGGCCATGATGCTGCTCGGCGACCGACTTGACGATGGACAAACCGATACCATGGTTGCCCCCGGGGCCCTTGTAGAAGCGCTCGAAAATATGCGGCAGGTCGTCGGGCCCGATACCCGGCCCGTCGTCGCTGATCTCCACTCGTACTGCGGCATTGTCGCCGGTACACGACAAGACGATCTCGCTGCTGGCATAGCGCACAGCATTGGAGAGCAGGTTGGAGAAGGCCCGATGAAGGGTCTTGTCATTGCCGGGAATGGCAGGTAGCTTGTCGGCGAAATCGAGGGTGAATGTCAGATTCTTCTCCGCCGCCAGACTGCGTTGCTCGTCGGCCACGCTGGCCAGGATCTCCCGTACGTCGCAGGCGACCATGTTCTGTTCATTGGTGATGTTGTCGATCCGCGACACGGACAGCAGGTCCTCCACCATCCCGGACAGCCGGTCGGTCTCGCTCAGGATCGTCTTGCTCGCAGCGGCCGGATCCATGATCCCGTACGCGATCCCCTCGGCATAGCAGGTGATCGACATCAGGGGTGTCCGCAACTCATGGGAGGCGTTCTGGAAGAAGGTCTTTTGCTCCTTGTCGTACGACTCCAGCTGACCGGCGGTGTGGTTCATGCTGTTCGCCAGCAGTGCCAGTTCCTGGTCGTGGAAGGTCTCCTTACACGGTGTGAAATCGCCTTTTCCGATGCGTTGGGAGAAGCTGGTCAGACTCGCCAGAGGCCGCGTCATGCGCTGGGCCACGACGATGGTCGCGCCGAAGGTGATCGCGACCGCCGCCAGCATGATGAGAACAAGGAAGAAATTCATCCGGCTGGCGAAGTTCATGATCCCGGTCACGTCGACGTAATACACCAGGTATTCCGAATACCCCGTATAGTCCGCGTTTTCCTCATCTGGGACGCATCTGATGTAGTACGAGCCGGCGTCGGTGTTGACCAGGCGGTTGACGGTGTTCGCCAACTGCACCCCCGACACCCGCATGTAGTCAGCGATCCTCTGAGAGGTCACCACCTCGGCAGTGGTCGCGCTCTTGGACATGGTCGTGGTGAAACTCGAGTCCACCATGAACACCGCCGGACGGATGTTCAATTGGCCCGGAGAGGCCTGGCTGAGATCGGGGATGGGCGCGATGGTCTCAGGCTGGCCCGTGTCGGGGTTGCGATTCATGGAGACCGTCGACAACTGACTCGTCGACGTCGAACTGATGTAGTTGCTCACCAGCACGTTGAAGATCACGATGATGCTGATAAACACCGCCAGGATGACGCTCGTCAGGACGAGAAGTAAGCGGCTGCGCATGCTCATCAGTTGGCGCCTGGCCCGGATCCGGCGCAACCGTTTTCGTACGCTCGCCAGTTCAGACCGCTTGGACCCCCGTGCCCGGTCTTCCTGCGCCACGTCACTCATCGCGGTCGCTGTCCTGGCCACGGCTAGCACCCTTGCCTGGAGAACTCATGCTCAGACGAAATCCCGATCCCCACAGAGCGTCCACACTGACGGTGCTCACGGCGAGTTTCTTCCTCAGCCGTTTGGCCGTTTCCTCAGCCGTACGCATCTCCACTCCGGTGTCCATCCCCCACAGAGCCTTGAGGACCTCCTCGCGCGAGATGACCTGGTCGGGACGTTCCATCAGATAGCAGAGCAGATTGAATTCGTTCGAACTGACGTCCAGGTCAGCCTCACGACAGGAGACTGTTCTGTTGTCCTGGTCCACCGTCAGGTCTCCGTACGTCAATTGCCGCCTCGGCGCCTGACCTTCGACCACCGACTGCCGGTCCAGTTCCATCCGCCGGAAAATCGCCTTGATCCGCATCAGCAGAGCCATCGGGGAGAAGGGTTTCGTCAGATAGTCGTCCGCGCCGATGCTCAAACCGGTGGCGTAGTCGAGGTCGGAGTCGCGCGCGGTCAGCATGATAATCGGCACGGCACTGGTCTCGCGCAGCGCTTTGCAGATCTTGAAACCGTTGGAGCCGGGCATCATCACGTCGAGGATGACCAGATCGCAGGGATCCTGGGTGAAAGACTCGAACAACAGGTCGCCGGTGTCGAAGCCGCGTACGATGTAGCCGTCGTTCTCCAGAAAAGTCTGGATCGCCTGCCGGATGTTGGTCTCGTCGTCGGCGACATAGATGCGCCGTTCTTGTTTTACCATAGGTCAACCCCCTGCCGTACTGCCTACTGATTGATCAGTTCGACCAACTCATGGATGAGGTACATCCGCTCGTCGAGTTCGTGAATTTTCTCCGCGCAGGCCTGGAGTTCCTGGCTGAGGTGCTCGGGAATCTCACCACTGTACTTGTAACGGACCTTGTGCTCCAGCGTGGCCCAGAAATCCATCGCGGCAGTACGGATTTGAATCTCCACCGGACACGACTGATCGGAGAACAACCCCCCCGGAGTGACCCGGACAACGAGGTGATAGCTACGGTAACCGCTGGGTTTCGGCGAGATGATGTAATCCTTCTCGGCGATCACCTCATGGCCGGATTCGGCCTTGATCAACGACGCGATCTCGTTGACATTCTCCGAGTACGAGCAGATCACCCGCGCCCCGGCGATGTCCGAGAGATTCTCGATCGTGGATCCCACTGTCAAGGGCAGACCGCGCAGACTCAGCTTCTGGGCGATGGAGTCCACCGACTTGACCCGGGTCTTGATCAGTTCAATGGGATTGCTTTCCGACAAGGCGGAATAATACCGGTTGAGATTGCTCAGCTGGGTTTCGATCACCGTCAGCGCACATGAGTACAAAACCAGGTTTTGTCTCAAACGAGCGGCTTCCTCAGGCTCAAACCGCGGATGCGCGTCGTGCGGATTCATCCTCGTCTCCTCTACAACCGTGTCGAACACCGGGACCCCTTCATCGATCATTGCCGCGGATTCAGGCGTGACCTGGTGTCACACCACCATTCTATTGTTGTCACGGCGGCTCAGAATCCTCTAAGCACATCGTGGGTTGCCGAAGAACGCTTCCCGTGGCGCAACAAGCAGCCTGTCAGCGTCACACCTCCATTTGGGCACGTTTTCCCAGGGCTTGGGGCAGGCGTCCGAAAGCATAGTACGCGGCGCAGGCCCCTTCGGGGGAGACCATACAGGTGCCGATGGGGTTTTCCGGGGTGCACCCGGTCCCGAAAACCTTGCACTGCCAGGGCTTGATCTGTCCGGTCAGAACCAACCCGCACTGACAGGCCGGATGGTCGTCCACCCGGGCTCCGGGCAACTCAAAATGTTTCTCTGCGTCGAAGCGTTCAAACTCATCCGACAACCGGTAGCCCGATCCGGGGATCCAGCCCAGGCCGCGCCATTCAAAAGAGTCACGAGGGGTGAACACCTCCGCCAAGAGCCGTTGTGCTTCGCCATTGCCTTCGGGGCGTACGACACGGGCGTACTGATTCTCGACCTCGCAACGACCCTCGGCGTACTGGGCCAGGAGCATGGCAACGGCTTGCAGGATGTCCAGGGGTTCGAATCCAGTGACGACGATCGGGATGTGGAATCGCTCGGGAATGAAGCGGAAATGGTCCGATCCGACGACAGCGGAGACGTGGCCCGGCCCGATCAGTCCGTCGAGCCTGACGTTGTTGGTTTCGAGGATCGCCTCGACGGGTGGGTTGATCAGGACGTGATTACAGAAGACGAAGAAGTTGTCGACACCGGTCGATCCAGCGTGGGCGAGGGCCATCGCGGTGGAGGGCGCTGTCGTTTCGAAGCCGACGGCGAAAAAGACCACTTCGCGATCGGGGTTCTCCCGCGCGATTTTGACCGCGTCCAAGGGGGAATAGACGAAACGCACGTCGGCGCCGCGGGCCTGGGCCTGGAGCAGGCTGCCCTCAGTGCCGGGGACGCGCATCATGTCGCCGAAGGTGGTGAAGATCACGCCGGGACGATGGGCCAGCCAGACCGCGTCATCGACCCGGCCACGCGGGATCACGCAGACCGGACAGCCCGGGCCATGGACGAATTCGACCTCTTCAGGTAACAGATGTTCCAGCCCGTGGCGGTAGATGGTGTGGGTGTGGCCACCGCAGACCTCCATGAACTTCCAGTGGCGGCCCAGTTGACCGGCCAACGCGTGGATACTGGCGATCAGTTCCTTGGCGGCAACCGGATCGCGGAACTCATCGACGTACTTCATCGGATGGCCGTCTGGGAGAAGGCGTCGATCTCGTCGTTCCAGGTCTGACCCAGTTTCTTGATCTGGTCCAGGGTGAGGGCGGCCTCATGGGCGTCGATCTTGGACAGGGCGAATCCGACGTGGATGAGCACCCAGTCGCCCACAGCCACCCCCTCGTCCTTGAGCAGACCGACCGACACCTCGCGTTCGACGCCATTGACCGACACGGTGGCCAGATCGGCATCCGACAGTGCGATGACTTCTCCAGGTATTCCTAAGCACATGGTGCCCTCCTAACAAATCCTCGGCAGGGGGTCGGTCACCAACATATCGACCAGGCGTGTGCCGCCGAAGGGATTGCGCACCCCGACCATGCCGGGCAGATCGGAGACAATCTCCCCGATGATGGCGGCTTGTCCGGCGCCGGCGGCTCGCAGGGCCTTCACCCCCGCGTCGGCGGATTGGGCAGCCACGACCGAAACAAAACACCCCTCGTTGGCAACGTACAGCGGGTCGATGCCGAGCATGTCACAGGCGCCGCGCACGTCAGGGGCCACGACGATGGCCTCCTCGTCCAGCATGACGCCAAGATCGGTGTCGCGGGCCAGTTCGTTGGCCACGGTGCCCAGTCCCCCACGCGTCGGGTCGCGCATCCACTTGACGGCGAGCGGGTCGACTGCGCCGAACAGGGCTTCGACCAGGCCATTCACGGGAGCAGAGTCTGATGCGATCGAGGCATTGAGCGCTAGATTGCCCCGCGCGATCATCACCGCCATCCCATGCGCGGCAATGGGTCCGGACAAGATGACACGGTCTCCCGTACGAACCTGAGCGGCGCCCAACTGTCGCTCGGACGGTACGACGCCAATGCCCGCGGTGTTGATGAAAACCTGGTCGGCCGCACCACGAGGAACAACCTTCGTGTCGCCTGTGACGATCCGTACTCCTGCCTGATCGGCGGCACGACGCATGTCAGCGGCAATGGCCCGCAACTCGGCGATGGCCAGGCCCTCCTCCAGAACGAACCCGGCCGACAACCATTTCGGCACTGCACCGCTGACTGCCAGGTCGTTGACAGTACCATTGACCGCCAGTTCTCCGATGCTGGCCCCCGGAAACCGGATCGGCTGGACCACATAAGAATCCGTGGTGAACGCGATGCGCCCGGCGGTGACGTCCATCACCGCAGCATCCAGCAACTCCGCCGCAGACTCCCCCGAGAACGCGTCGATGAAAACATCGCGGATGAGTGCCGCCGCCGCTTTCCCCCCAGACCCGTGCGCCAAAGTCACCTGGTCATCGGTGAGCTTCACCCGACGACTGCGAGCACGGTCGATCTGCTGCAGCGCATCTTCCTCAGTCCTCATCAATCACCCTTCTCGGTCACGAGAGTCTAGCATTCGTCATCGTCACCATACTAGGGTCACACAATATTCAGATATATACCCCTGAATGTGTCGCCAGTGCTGCGGCGTCGTACTGGCGCAATAGACTTCTGATTCGAAGCAGGCAGGCATGAAAACAACGGGAATCTGCCCGTCATGCGATGAGAGAGTGAGGAAGCATGCACGAGCTATCCCTCTGTCAGTCGATCAGCAAGATCGTCCACCGCGGGGCTGCCGGCAGGAAGGTGGCGGTCGTCGAACTGGACGTGGGCCAACTGCGCCAGGTCGTCCCCGAAAGCCTGATCCACTGCTGGTCCATCGTCAGCCAGGGCACCGATCTGGACGGCAGCCGACTCGATATTCGATGGCTTCGCGCAGTCTTGGTGTGCCGCGAATGCGGTAGTCAGACGCAGTTAGAAGAACTCCCGGTGCTTCGGTGCGGTTCTTGTTCGAGTACGTCGGTGGACATCGTCAGCGGGGACGAATTCATGGTCCGGTCCCTGGTGTTGGAAGACACAATGGCAGGTCCGGAATAGACCTGTTATTCGTGCCGATCCTGAGGTATCGTTGACGTATTACCCGAATCCACCGATCGCTTGCGTCGCGAGCGACACCAGATGGGTGCACTGGGCACAGCGACAACGCGAAGGCAGACTGGATGTCTGTTGAGCGGTGGCGATGGGGCCGGGGCGCTCATATGGGGCCGCATAGCAGCAATGGATCGATGTATCCGGGTATTACCTAGATAGCCCGTGAAAGTGATACTGCTTGGTCGCAGTTCTTTGACGGGGACACCGAGCCAGTTCCAACTCGGCTCACGTGTTAACATTGTCATTTTTCTGTTCTAGCGAAAGGCT
>WRFP01000031.1 GCA_009778725.1 Propionibacteriaceae bacterium | reverse complement strand
CCGATGCACAACAGGTTGTCGTGGGCGTCGGCCTGATCGGCGGTGACATAGTGGGAATCGTTGGTGGCCAGCAGTTTCAGACCCAGGTCTTTGGCCAGACGCATCAGGTCGTCCTGGACGGCGGCTTCGATGTCGACGCCGTGGCGCATGATCTCGACGAAATAGTTGTCCTGGCCCAGCATGTCGCGATAGGCAGCCGCCACCTTGAGGGCCTCGTCGTACTGGCCTAAGCGCAAGCGGGTCTGGACCGCGCCGGAGGGGCAACCGGTTGTGGCGATGATGCCCTCGCAGTGCTGGCTGATCAGGTCAAAGTCCATGCGTGGCTTCATGTAGTAGCCCTCGAAGCTGGCCAGCGAACTGAGCCGGAACAGGTTGTGCAAGCCGGTCGCGTTGCGGGCCAGCAGGGTCATGTGGGTGTAGCGCCCGGACCCGGAGACGTCCTTGCCGCCCTCGGAATCGACATCTTGGGCCTCGCGCTTGCCACTGGCCCAGAACTCCTGGGTCCTGGAGTGCCGCGACCCCGGTGCGACGTAAGCCTCGATGCCAATAATCGGTTTGACTTGGGATTTCTTGCCCGCCATGAAGAATTCATAGGCCCCGAACATGTTGCCGTGGTCGGTCATCGCCACCGCCGGCATACCCAGGCGGTCGGCTTCTGCGAAGAGTTTGGCGATCTTTGCCGCCCCATCCAGCATGGAGTATTCAGTGTGGACATGAAGGTGAACAAACGACACGTCTTACTCCTTGATCGGTACGGAACGTACGAGGCCTCGAAAGCCATCGACCCCTACGATAGTCCCCTGCTCGGACATTCTCATCTGAGGGTGGCGTGTCGTGACCAAGAAAAAAATCTGGCCAGCCGCGTCGCGGTCAACCGTCCTCGTCGGCCTCATCGGTGGCGTTTCGGTGGGCATCCTGACAGACCGACACTGGTGCGGTTTCGGCCTCACCGTCCACCACGGATCCCGGGCCGGCCCCACTGTCCGCCACGGACTCGGAGTCGGTCTCGCTGTCCGCCACGATGATCTCGTTGGGACCCGGTCTGTTCTTCGCCAGCCAGAGGAACAGGACGATCCCGACAAGCCCTCCGGCCATGGTCGGCCACACGTTGATCCGCAGTCCTCCAACGATCTGGACGGGATCGATGCGCAGGAACTCGATCCAGCAGCGACCGATCGCGTAAATGGCGATGTACAAGGCGAAAACCTTGCCGCGTCCCAGCCTGAATCTCCGCTCCAGCCACAACAGGACCAGTGCTCCCAGGATGTCCCAGAGCATCTCGTACAAGAAGGTGGGGTGGAAGGTGGCGTACTGTTCGTACCCGGCGACCCGGTGCTCGATGTCGATCTTCAGCGCCCACGGCAGAGTCGTCGGAAGCCCGTACAACTCCTGATTCCACCAGTTGCCCAACCGGCCGATGCCCTGGGCGATGAGGAAGGCGGGCGCGATCGAGTCGGCCAGCCGCAGGAAAGGTATCTTGTAGTGCCGGCACAGCAGCCAGCCGGTGATGAAGCCGAAGGTGATCCCGCCCCAGATGCCCAGACCGCCTTCCCAGACGAAGAACATCTTGTACCAGGTGCCCTCGGGTCCGAAGTAGCGCTGCCATTCGATGATGATCCAGTAGATTCTGGCTCCGATGATGCCGACGATGACCGACACCAGCGCCATGGTCTCGAACTGGTTGGTGTCCCCGCCCCATTTCTTCCAGCGGTGCCGCGCGAGCAGGAAGGCTACGACGATTCCGGCCAGGATTGACATCGCATAGCCGCGGATGGGGATCGGGCCGAGATACCAGACGCCGTGGGCGGGACTAGGCAGAAACAGGGGCATGATCCTCCTGAGCAAGCAGCGGCGGATGGACGTCGAAACAGGTCGGCGCCCCGGTGTGACAGGCCGGTCCGGTCTGGTCGACAATCAGCAGAATGGTGTCGGAATCGCAGTCGCGGCGAACCTCGCAGACGTGTTGCAGATGGCCGGAGGTCTCCCCCTTGACCCAATACTGCTGCCTCGATCTCGACCAGTACGTGGCCCGGCGGGTTTCGAGGGTGCGCCTGAGGGCCTCTTCGTCCATCCATGCCACCATCAGGACCTTGCCCGTACGCCGGTCCTGGGCGACGGCAGGCAACAACCCTCTATCGTCGTATGTCATCGGGGCTTGCACCATCTCAGGCTATCCCAACTCCCAGCAGGCCATCGGCCAGGTCTGCCATCTGCTGTCTGGCACCGGGGTGGTCCTCCTCGGCCGCCAGACTCGCCACCGCCCAGGCGTCGATCACTTCGAGGGCCCGATCCGCTCGCAAGTCGTCGCGCAGCAGGTCTCGTACTTCAGCGATGGCCGGGCCGGCGTCGACGCTGGTGACGGCGTGGACGGCCTCGCGCCACAGGTCGAGGCGCCGCGTCGCCTGGGCCAAGAACTCGGGATGCCATTGCCAGTCAGCGCGATAATGGTGGCCCAACAAGGCCAAACGGATGGCCATCGGGTCGGCGCGCTGGCCGAGTAGATCGGAGACGGTCACCAGGTTGCCCTTCGACTTGCTCATCTTCTCCCCGTCCAGCCACACCATCGCGGAATGGACGAAGGCGCGGGCGAAAGGCAGGCCCGTGAAGGCCTGGGCCTGGATGGCGCACATCTCGTGATGGGGGAAGATCAGGTCGGAGCCGCCCCCCTGGAGGTCGATGCCGGTTCCCAGGGTCGAGCAGGCGATGGCGGCGCATTCGAGGTGCCAGCCGGGGCGCCCGGGGCCGAGGACCGACTCCCACCAGGGCTCGTTGTCACGGGCCTGCCGCCACACCAGGGCGTCGAGTGGATGCTTTTTGCCCACACGGTCCGGGTCGCCGCCGTGATCGGCGAAAGACGCCAGCATTTCAGCGCCGTCCAGGTGGGATTCGCGCCCGAAGCCTGGCCGGCCGTCGAAGGAGAAGTACCAATCGGCCCCGCAGTCGTCGAGCTGGTAAATCTGGTGGGTGGAGTGCAGGACCGACATCGCGTCGTCGATGAGCGGCAGGGCCTCGGTCACAGTGAGGAATGAATCCGGGGCCAGGATGCGCAGGGCCTCCATGTCGGAGGTGAACAGGGCGGTCTGGTCGGCTGCCAGGTCCTGCCAGTCCACCCCGGTCAGCCCGGCGCGCTCCAAGAGGGGGTCGTCGACATCGGTGACGTTTTGCGAGTAGCGCACCTCCACGCCCAGGTCGCGCCAGACCCGGTTCACCAGGTCGAAGGTCAGGTACGTGAAGGCATGGCCCAGATGGGTGGCGTCGTACGGGGTGATGCCGCACACGTACATCGTCGCCGGGCGATCCTCACCAGGTCCTGGCCCCACCGGGACCACAGCCTGCTCCACTGTGTCGAACAACCGCAATTCGCCTGGCACCGTCTCCTGCCCGCTGGGCAGGGCCGGGGACTTCCATGAGTGCATGCACCTAAGCGTACTTGACCCAACTGATAGCAAAGCCTGGTCTCAGGCGGTCAGAGGAACCGTTGGACAAACATGACCACGGGGGCAATTCGGCGCATCTTGCCCGACAACTGCGCCGAAATGACGATCCTGGTCAGGAAGTGGGCCACCGGCGGCATGCCGGCAGGTCTGGTGGCGATGTACGGATTTCGGGTCGCCGACTCGCCCAGTGGAGCCAGGGTCGCGAACAAGGCATCGCCGAAGGACAGGAACGACGACTTGTCGAGCGCCCGGGAGTGAGCCAGGCAGTAGGCGGCCACACACACCAGATGGAAGTCGACGATCGGGTCGCGCACGCCCTGAGCCTCACGCATGGACACCAGCCGGGTCATCAGGCCCACGAAACCCTCGTAGCTGTGCGGAGTCAGTGTCACGTGCTGGGTCTGGCTGACCGACTGTGGGTTGATAACCCAGTTGTAGCCATTGGAGGCGACGAATCCGAGACGCGGTCCGGCAGCCAGGTTCTCGAGGAAGGTGAACCCGGTGTCTTCGCCGAACTGGGTTTCGCAGAAGGTCAGCTCGTGCTCCAGGACGAACGAGGTCCGGTGCAGCTTCCCCCACACCCCGGTGTTCATCCAGCGTGCATAGGCCCCGCCGCGCGGGAAAGGCCCGACCTTTTCGACGGCTTTGCCCGTCCGTGTCCGGTGGACGTAGCCGGCGAGCACGACGTCCAGTTCGTCGAGCTGAGGATGGCTCAACAAGGCTTCCAGGAAGGTGTCGTCGAAGTAGTCGTCCTGGTCGAGAAAGGTCAGCCACGGCGTGCGTGTCCGGGCGATGGCGTCGTTTCGGGTTCGCGCCACCCCGTGGTTCTCCTGGTCGATGACGATGAAGTTGTCAGGATGCTGGTCCTGGTATGAGCGCAGGATGTCGAGGGTCTGATCGGATGAACCGTCGTTGATGGCCATCACCACCCACGTTTGACGAGGGACCGTCTGGCGCAGTACCGAGTCGATCGAATGATGAAGAAAACTGGCTCCGTTGTAGGCCGGCAGGATGATGGTCACCAGCGGCTGTCCCGGGGGTATGGTCGGGTTCGGGGATTGCTTGGTTGAAGGATGGTGCATCATCGTTCCTTTGATCCCTCCGCACAGTCGTCATTGCTCTAACTATAGAACGGCTTCAATCTTGATCGAAAGTGAGACGGACACCAATATTTATCCTTGTTGGTATGAATATGCCTGCTACGAAGTAAACTTCACCGTCATCACTTGGAGATGTTGTGAATAAACACGTTCATTGGTGATGGTTTTCTTATGTCCTACTCACTTAGACCAGCGAAGTCTGCTCCTGCCAGGCGTCTCCTCCCGGGGTACGGATCCAACCGGTGAAACCGCTGTCCGCGATCAGGTGGTGGGGGGCGGCATACGTCACCGTGGCGGTGGCGATGTCCCCGGGGCGGGGGCTGACACCGTCGGGCACGGCCACATGGACCAGACGGTTGTCTTGGGCCCTGCCTGACATGCGCTGCGTACGGTCGTCCTTACGGCCCTCCCCCGTGGCGAACATGACCTCGACCTGGCTGCCGACCAGTTTCTTGTTCTCCTGCCAGGCAATCTCGTCGATGACCTCGATCAGCCGGTCGTAGCGCTCCTGGACCACCGGGTGGGGAACCTGACCGTCCATCGAAGCGGCCGGGGTCCCCGGTCTGATGGAGTACTGGAAGGTGAAGGCGGCCGCGAAGCGCGCCTGGCGTACCAGGTCCAGGGTGGCCTGGAAATCCTGCTCGGTCTCGGTGGGAAAGCCGACGATGATGTCGGTCGTCACCGCGGCGCCGGGAATACGGGTCCGGACCGCATCCAGGATCGACAAGAACCTGTCTCGCCGGTAGGCCCGGCGCATCTTTCGCAAGATCTCGTCCGAGCCCGATTGAGCGGGCATGTGCAGGCTCGGCATCACGGTAGGCGTCTCAGCCATGGCGGCGATCACCGAATCGGTGAAGTACGCGGGATGCGGCGACGCGAACCGCAGCCTCCTCAACCCCTCGACTTCCCCACAGGAGCGCAGGAGGGAGGCGAACGCGTCCGGCTCCGGGAACTGGGCGCCATAGGTGTTCACGTTCTGCCCGAGCAGGGTCACCTCCTGGACTCCCTGGTCGACCAGCAGCTTCACCTCGGTCACAATGTCGTGCACGTCACGGTCCATCTCCCGTCCCCTCACCGAAGGAACAATGCAGAATGTGCATGTGTTGTTGCATCCCACAGAGATCGTGACCCATCCCGAGTAGGCCGACTCCCGGCGGCTGGGCAGTGTCGAAGGAAAGGTGATCAACGCTTCCGCGATGTCGATCTGGGCCAGCTGTTCGGCCCTGGCCCTGGCCAGCAGGGCAGGCAGATGCGCGATCGTGTGGGTGCCGAAGACAACGTCGACCCAGGGCGCCCGGGACAGCACGATGTCCCGGTCTTTTTGGGCCATGCACCCGCCCACGGCGATCTGCATGCCGGGATGGTCCTTCTTGACCTGTGCGAGGTGGCCCAGGTTGCCGTACAACCGGTTGTCGGCGTTCTCCCGGACCGCACAGGTATTGAAGACGACCACATCGGGCGTGGCCTTCTCACCGGCAGGCACATATCCGGCCTGGTCCAGCAGTCCCGCGATCCGTTCGGAGTCGTGGACGTTCATCTGGCAGCCATAGGTGATGACCTGGTAGGTCCGTGTCTCATTCATCATCAGCGATGTTACCAAGCTGAGCAGCACGCCTGTCCCCCAGCGTCTCGTCCACCACCTGGATGACCGCGGACCGGACCACCCCCGGCGCGAAACCCCGGCGCTCGAGTTGGGATGACAGACGTCTGACGAGCGTGGCCTGGTCCTGGCCGCGCATGGAAGCGACACGTTTTCGTGCCAGGGCCACAGCCAGATCGGCTTCCGATTCCTCGGCGCCGTCCAGGGCTTCGGCGATCACCTCGGCGGCGATCCCCTTCGCTGTCAGTTCATGTTTCAAACGGCTGAGCGACAAGGACTTGGACCCGCGCCGGGTCGACACCCACTGCTGCGCGAAACTGCGGTCGTCGAGCAGACTCACCTGTGTGAAGCGCTCGATGACCTGGTCGCAAAGCTGATCGATGACCTGGCGGCGTCGCAACTCCTGCCAGACCTCCCACACACTGCGAGGACGGGTGGACATGTAACGAAGCGCGATCTTCTTGGCCTGGCCCAGATCAGAAATCTGGTCGGATCCACCGATCACTGGCGTCGCGAGCGACCCTATCTGAGTGTCATCCGTGGGTGTGCACTGTTTACGCGTGCCCCCGACTTTGCGGGAACTCACACTCCCGTACAGATCAGTGCGCTGGGTTGTCAGGTCGGCCCGCTCACCGTCGTGAGACTCCCGACCGGTCGCCTCACGAGTGACGTGCTCAACCCGGACTGATCCCACACCGGAAACGGGCGTCGGGACACCGGGTTTCTGACCTGAGTCCCGGTGAACGGGTTGCCGGCCGGCAAGGTCGCCAGCTGCGTCATCCGAGTCCGCGTGCCACTGCTCCTCAACGGAAGCGATGGTCGCTCTCAACTGCGCGATCGTCGCCTCACGTTCGCGATTGTTCCCCTCATTCATGGGTCCGGATTCCCCGATCAGAAGGCCACTTCACCGGTCACGGGATCGACTCCTTCGGGGACAGGCTGACCAATCCCGTAGGCAGCCAGGAGTTTGCTCTCAATCTCGGTGGCGATCTCGGCATGCGACTTCAGGAACCCGCGGGCATTTTCCTTGCCCTGGCCCAGTTGCTCACCTTCGTAGGTGAACCAGGAGCCCGCCTTGCGGATCAGACCCTGCTCGACACCGAGGTCGATCAGGCCGCCTTCCCGGGAGATGCCCTCGCCGTACAAAATGTCGAATTCGGCTTGCTTGAAGGGTGGAGCGACCTTGTTCTTGACCACCTTGACCCGGGTTCGGTTGCCGACAGTCTCCGCGCCGTCTTTCAGTCCCTCGATCCGGCGCACGTCGAGCCTGACTGAGGAGTAGAACTTCAGCGCCCTGCCACCGGTGGTCGTCTCCGGGGAGCCGAACATGACCCCGATCTTCTCCCGCAGCTGGTTGATGAAGATGGCCGTGGTCTTGGCTGTCGCCAGGGCCCCGGTCATCTTGCGCAGAGCCTGGCTCATCAGGCGGGCTTGCAGGCCGACATGGGAATCGCCCATCTCTCCCTCAATCTCGGCGCGCGGAGTCAGAGCGGCCACCGAGTCGATCACCACCAGGGTCAGCGCGCCCGAGCGGACCAGGGTGTCGGCGATCTCCAACGCCTGTTCCCCGTTGTCCGGCTGGCTGACCAGCAACTCGTCGGTGTTCACACCCAGCTTGTGGGCGTAATCCGGGTCGAGCGCGTGTTCGGCGTCGATGAAGGCACAAATCCCTCCGCTGGTCTGAGCGGAAGCGATGGCATGCAGGGCCAGCGTGGTCTTGCCGGAAGACTCCGGCCCAAAGATCTCGACGACGCGGCCCCGGGGCAGACCCCCGATTCCCAGGGCGATGTCCAAGGCGATGGACCCGGTGGGGATCACCTCGATGGGTTGATGGGTTCTCTCCCCCAACCTCATCACCGAACCCTTGCCGTGTTGCTTCTCGATTTGGGCAAGGGCCGCCTCAAGAGCTTTCTGACGATCTGTGGCTGCCATGTCGTGCCTTTCTATAGTCTTTCGTGGGCGACTCTCACACCATAAAGCCGAGGTCGGACATTTTGCTCCGGGCAGGCGAACTGGTGAGAACCGGGCCTCCCCAGACTCTACCGAACAAATGTTCGAACTGACTACTCGTCAGCGGCGTGTCGTCACCGCAAGGATTCCGGAAGTTCCAGATAGGCCCACACGGCCCTCCAAATTTGCTTGAAGTCCACACCGGCAGTGATCGCCTCGTTCACACAACGCCCGCCCAGATCGGACATCACCACCAGGTCGGCCCAAGCCCGGGCATAACCAGGGCCGAGCACTTCCTCCAGACGGGTCCACAATTCGGCTTCGCGCATGTGCGGGTGATTTCGCGCCGATCAGGCGGCCAGGCGGGCGCCGAGGGGCACGACGGCGTCCGACTCATAAGCCAGCATCCGCTCCGCGACTTCCAGCATCAATTCCCCCGAGGTGACCGACAACGCGTCGGCGATCCCGGCGAGGACTTCCGAGGACGCTTCCTTCTGGCCCCGTTCGATCTCAGACAGATATCCCAGGCTGATCTGGCCGTCAGCCGAGACGTCGCGCAGGGTACGGTGAGCGCGCATTCTCAGGTCGCGGATGGTTTCCCCCATGGCCTGGCGCAACAGGATCGTACGGCTGGCATTCATGTCCTCATTCTACAGTGCCGACAACAGATCCACGGGGAAATCCACCGATCACGCGCGGGTGAGAAGCTAAGAATCTGCGCCCTCGTCAGTGGCCCCCAGCATCTCGCACAGCAATTCGATCGCCGCGTCGACGACGCGTGTGCGCACCTGGGACCTGTGACCTGATTCGGTGAGTAAACGGGCTCGCAAGGTCCCAGGTCCGGCAACGGCCAACCACACTGTCCCAGCAGGGACTCCGTCCGAGGGTCCGGGACCGGCCACTCCTGTCACGCCGATCCCCCAGTCGGCCCCGCAACGCTCCTGGGCGCCCCGCGCCAGCGCGACGGCCACGTCTTGACTAACGACGCCGAAGCGGGAAACCAGGTCCGGATCGACTCCAGCCAAGCTGGTTTTCAGCTCGGTCGCATAGGTGATCAGCCCCCCTCGTACCACAGACGAAGACCCGGGTACGCTGGTCAGGGCCCCACAGATCAATCCCCCGGTGATCGACTCACAGGTCGCCACGGTGGTGCCGGTCGCGGTCAAGGCCGCGATGGCCTCAGCGGGAGTCCGGGGCACCTGGCCCGTCCTGAGCAGTCTGTCCACCCTGGCTTTGTTGGGCCAGCCAGGCTTGGCGAAGCTTCCACGCGCCGACACAGTAGTTCACTCCGGAGACCACCGTCAGTACCAGGGCGACACCCATGGCGACGATCGCCACCCAGTGTAGGACGACGCAGATCCAAGACCACACGGCTGGTGTCGACGCGTCGGCCACGTAGGCCCAGAAGGGAGCGAGCAGGCCCACCAGGGCGATGGTCTGCGTCAGGGTCTTCATCTTCCCCAGGCGATCGGCGGCCTGGACCCCGTACTTGACGATCACGAACCGCATGATGGTGATGCCCCATTCGCGGATCAGGATGATGATGGTCACCCACCACCACAGTTGGCCCAGAATCGACAGCCCGATCATGGCCATGCCGGTGATGGCCTTGTCGGCGATGGGATCCCACAGCTTGCCGAAGTTGGTGACCAGGTTGTATTTGCGGGCGATCTTGCCGTCGGCCAGGTCTGTCAGCAGGGCCAGGATGAACACCGCGGTGGTCGCCCAGCGCCAGGCCACATCGTGGGGATGGGACAGCAGCATCCACGCGAACAGCGGCACCATGATCAGGCGCAAAGTGGTCAGGGCGTTCGGCACATTGACCACAGGAACAACCTTCTCAGGCTCAGTCATCGGTGTTCTCCATCACAGTGAACGATGGGTGTGAGTACGTCACGTTCAGGGCCCGGGCCCTTCCCCTGGCCCGCGCTGCGCGACCCGGAATGGCCCCTCACAGGTCAATGTACCAGTCGACCCCATGGCTGTCGACCACCTTTCCTGTCACAATTTCTCCGGGCTGAAGCCGGTCGGCGGGCAGCGATTCTCCGCGGACGTACGTCATCCCATCCTCGGGACCCTGCTGGCCCGCCCGGCCCGCTGACACCAAGTGGTCGCTCGATTCGATCAGCACCGACACCTCGTCCCCGAGCCTGTCGTGGGCCCGCATCGCCGTCACCGTGTCGGCGAATTCGGAGACGTCGCGGGCCCGGGCGCGCATCTCCTCCTCGTCCAGATGGCCGTCCAGTGCGGCCGCACGGGTGCCTTCTTCGTCGGAGTACGGAAAGACTCCCACAGCGTCCAAGCCCGCTTCGCCCAGGAACTGGACGAGGATGTCCACGTCGTCCTGAGTCTCGCCGGGGAAACCGACAATCACATTGGTCCGGATTCCGGCATCGGGAATGGCCAGGCGGATCCGGCCCAGTAAATCCAGGAAAGACTGCGCGTCCCCATAGCGGCGCATCCGTTTCAGGACGGGCGCGGAGGCGTGCTGGAAGGGCAGGTCGAAGTACCCGGCCACCTTGGGCGTGGTCGCGATGGCGTCGATCAGGGGTTGGCGCAGTTCTGCCGGTTGCAAGTAACTGAGACGGATACGCTCGATTCCGTCCACGGTGGCAAGGTCGCTCAAGAGCGCTTCCAGTGTCCCTCGCGAAAGGTCCTTACCGTACGAGGTCGTGTTCTCGGAAACGAGGAAGACCTCCTTGACGCCCTGGGTGGCCAACCAGGTGGCCTCGGCGACGATGTCGGCGGCCGGCCGGGAGCGGAATGCGCCGCGGAAGACCGGGATGGCGCAGAAAGCACAGGTACGGTCGCAGCCTGAGGCGATTTTCAGCGGGGCCATCGGCCCGCCGGTCAACCGGTGACGCTGCGACGGTATCCAGGCGGGCAGGACGGGTGCTGGTCCGGGGCGCACCACCGGGAACAAGGGCAATTGGCGACGCCGGTCGACTGGTGGCCGGGCGGGCGGGTGGACCCCGGCCAACACCTGGCGTACTGTGGCCGCAATGTCGGGGTAGCCGTCGAATCCGATGACGGCGTCGGCCTCCGGCAGGCTGGACGCCAGCTGATCGCCGTACCTGTCCGCCAGACACCCGGCGGCGATGACAACGGGCTTGCTGCCGTCTGGGCGCTGACCGGCGGCTGAGAGTATCTCGTCGATGGACTCCGCCTTCGCAGCCTCGATGAAACCACAGGTGTTGACCACCACCACCTCGGCCTGGTCCGGCTGGTCGATCAGGTCGAATCCAGCAGTGGCGAACTGGGCCGCCAATTCCTCCGAATCGACCTCGTTGCGGGCACAGCCCAACGAGACGATGCTCAGGGTAACCACTGATCATTCTCCTTGGAGACTGGCCAGGACCTCGTCCAGATCGTCGGGTTTGACCAGGACCTCGCGCGGCTTGGAACCCTCCGAGGGTCCGACGACGCCGCGCGTCTCCAGGATGTCCATCAGCCGTCCGGCCTTGGCGAAGCCGACCCTGAGTTTGCGCTGGAGCATGGAGGTCGAGCCCAGTTGCAGGTTGATGACCAGGCGTGCGGCTTCGAGGACCAGATCCAGGTCGTCGCCGATGTCGTCGCCGAGGGTGCGCTGGGCGGTGGCCACCGTGGTGACGTCCTCGCGATACTGCGGCTGGACTTGGGCAGACACCTGGGCCACGACAGCCTTGATCTCCTCCTCGCTGACCCAGGCCCCCTGGATCCTGGCCGGCTTGGAGGCCCCCATGGGCAAGAAGAGGGCATCGCCTTGGCCAACCAGTTTCTCGGCGCCGGGCTGATCGAGGATGACCCGGGAGTCGGTCATCGAACTGGTCGCGAAGGACAACCGTGATGGTACGTTGGCTTTGATCAGCCCCGTGACCACGTCGGTGGACGGACGCTGGGTGGCCAGGACCAGATGGATGCCCGCAGCCCGCGCCAACTGGGTGATCCTGACGATCGAATCCTCGACATCCTTGGGGGAAACCATCATCAGGTCGGCCAGTTCGTCGACCACGACCAGCAGATAGGGGTACGGTGTCACCTCGCGCTCGCTGCCCGGGGGGGCATGGACCTCGCCCGCCCGTACTGCTGTGTTGAAATCGTTGATGTGGCGGAAACCGAAGGCCGCCAGGTCGTCGTAACGCATCTCCATTTCCCGCACCACCCACTGGAGGGCGTCGGCCGCTTTCTTCGGGCTGGTGATGATCGGGGTGACCAGGTGCGGGATGCCCTCGTAGTGGTTCAACTCCACCCTCTTGGGGTCCACCAGCATCATCCGGACCTCGTCGGGGGTCGCCCGCATCAAGATGGAGGTGATCATCGAGTTGATGAAACTCGACTTGCCAGAACCGGTGGCCCCGGCCACCAGGAGGTGCGGCATCCGGGACAGGTTGGCGATGACGTAGCCGCCCTCGACGTCCTTGCCGAGCCCCACCGTCAGCGGATTGGTGTCGCGGCGGGCCACCGGGGAGCGCAACACGTCGCCCAGAGAAACGATTTCCTTGTCGCGGTTGGGGATTTCAATCCCGATGGCGGACTTGCCGGGGATCGGGGACAGGATGCGTACTTCCGAGGACGCTACGGCGTAGGCGATGTTGCGGGCCAGGGCTGTGACCTTTTCCACCTTGACCCCGGTGCCCAATTCCACCTCGTAGCGGGTGACGGTCGGACCGCGGGTGTAGCCGGTCACGACGGCGTCGATCTCGAACTCCCGCAAGACATCCTGGAGTGCGGTCACGATGGCGTCCGAGGCCTGCGAACGAGTACGCGGCACGCTGCCGGCCTTCAGCAAACCGGGTTCGGGAAGGTGATAGACCACCCCTTGGGATAAGACGGGGTCGGAGCGCAAGGGTCCGGTGTGTTCCTGCTGGGGCTGAGGCGGTGTCCTCTTGCGCCCGGGGCGCACCACCTCGGCCGGGGGTTCTTCGTCCAGGTTGTCGGTCCATTCGTGGCCGGTCGTGATCTGACGTTCATCTGAGTCGATGGCATCGGGAGTATCGGGGTCCGCCTCCTCCGGACCGGGACGCACCCTGACGATCAGACGCTGGAAGAAGTCCACACAATCGTTGACGACCTGGGACAAGGGCTTGCCGACGATGACGAGGATCCCGAAGACGGTCAGGATCACGAGTAGGGGCACCGCCACCCACACCGACAAGGGATCGGCCAGGATGGAGGAGATGACGAAGCCCACGATTCCCCCCGCTCCCCTGACGGAGGTCATGTCCGACGGGCGTGGCAGTCCGGCTGCGATGTGGACCAGACCCAGCACACCCAGGCCGACGGCGATCCAGCCAAGCAGCAGGCGGGCCGCGGCTGACTTGCGGCGATTGCGCAGGACCACCACACAACTGGCCAGCATGACCAGCGGGATGGCATAGGCGCCCAGCCCGAAAATCGTGGTGATCAGGTAGCGGATGCCATGCCCGACCCATCCGGGAAGGCTGAACCAGAAGGCGGCCGCGAAGATGACGCCCAGGGCCAGCAGCGCCAGCCCGACCCCGTCCCGGCGTACTGCTGGATCGATGTCGCGGGCACTGTGGCCGATCTGCCTGACAAGCTTGCCGAGACCCCGGGCCGCGGCATTCCACACCTTGGTGATGCCACGCCCGATCACCGGCAGAACGCCGTCGGACGAACCGGAGGAATGGGGCGTCCCGCGGGCAGAAGTACGACCACGGGAGGACTTGGAAGACGGACGACTGGCCATGAGCGCGAGACTACGCCATTGGTACGACACCGGGCCGACTCCCACGCCGGGGGGCCCACACTCGTCTGGGTTCTAGAAGTGGGTCCACCCCTGGGCGCCGAGCCATTCCACCCCGTCGATCAGGATGGCCGGATCGCGGCCCTTGAGGTCCTGGACACGTCCGATCACCGTCCAGGTTTGGGGGACCTGGCCGAAGGGGAAGGTGGCGACCAGAGCATGGTCGTCACCACCGGCCAACAGAAAATCGAGGGGATTTCTGCCTGTCGCGTGGGCGACGGCTTCCATCGGCTCGGCGATCGGCAGACACCCGGAGTCCAGGTCGATCACCACCGCGGAGGCCCGGGCGATGTGGCCCAGGTCGGCGACCAACCCGTCCGAGATGTCGGTCAGCGAGGTCGCGCCATGGCGTCCGGCCTCGACCCCGGCACCGTACGGAACCTGCGGGCGTTGATAGGCCGACACGACGGCCCTCGGAGACCGGAACCCGCGCGACAGGACCGCCAGCCCGGCGGCCGCCCAGCCGAGCCGGCCCTTGTAGGCCACGGCATCGCCCGGCTTGGCCGAGTCACGCTTCAGCACCGGTTTGCCCCGGGTCTCACCCAGGGCGGTCACGGCCACGGTGATGCTGACCCCCGAGGACAGATCCCCGCCGACCAGGCAGACGTGGGCCAGGTCGCATTCGTCGCGTACTCCCTGCATGAACTTGTCCAGCCACGCCGTCTCGGTTTCCTTCGGGGCTGACAAGGCAATCAGTACAGCTGTAGGCACAGCGCCCATGGCTTCGATGTCCGCGACGGCGCCGGCGACACAGCGGTGACCGACATCAGTCGGCGACGCCCAATCGTTGCGGAAATGGACGTTTTCGTTCATCACGTCGGTCGACACCACCAGCGCGGTGTCCACACTCATCACCGCAGCATCGTCACCGGGTCCGAGGCTGACCTGCGGGCCTTTGACCAGATTGGTCGTGATCTGGTCGACGAGAGCAAACTCTCCAACATCGCTGAGGGTCCCATTCATGACATTCAGCGTAACGCCAATCGCGGACAAGCAGGCGCCGAAACGCTGGCGGGAAAACAAACGAATGCACGGCGGGACCACACCTGGTCAGGAGCTGCCCAGCAGACACTATCCCTTATCAGGAAGCAGTTTTCACCGGGATGGTGGTCGGCTTGAACTCCGGGCGGCGAGCCTCGAAAGCGGCGATGGCGTCGGCTGCCTGCAAGGTCACGGAGATGTCATCCAGGCCGTTGAGCAGACGATAACGGATGTAGTCGTCGACCTCGAACGGATAGGTCGCCGCCCCGGCGGTGATCGTCTTGGTGGTCAGATCGACGGTCAGTTCCAGACCGGGCTGAGCCTCCAAGCGGGACCACAGGTCGGCCACCGTGGCTTCCGGGACGACGGCGGTCAGCAGTCCGGCCTTGCCGGAGTTGCCCGCGAAGATGTCGCCGAACCGTGGGGCGATCACGACCTTGAAACCGAAATCCATCAGCGCCCACACGGCGTGCTCGCGCGAGGAGCCGATGCCGAAGTCGGGCCCTGCCACCAGGATCGACCCCCGGGTGTAGGGCTCGCGGTTGAGGATGAACTGCCGATCGGCCCGCCAGGCGGAGAACAACCCGTCCTCGAAGCCGGTACGGGTGATGCGCTTCAGGTACACCGCCGGGATGATCTGGTCGGTGTCCACATTGGAACGGCGAAGCGGGACTGCTATCCCTGTGTACGTCGAATATTTGTCCATGATGATCCTCCTCACAACCACGACGGGTCGGTCAGACGTCCGGTGACCGCGGTGGCGGCCGCGACCGCCGGGGATACCAGGTGGGTGCGGCCCCCCTTGCCCTGACGGCCCTCAAAGTTCCGGTTCGAGGTCGAAGCCGACCGCTCGCCGGGCGCCAGGGAATCCGGATTCATGCCCAGACACATCGAGCACCCGGCTTCGCGCCATTCGGCGCCCGCTTGGGTGAACACCTGGTCGAGGCCTTCTTCATGGGCCTGCCGGCGGACTCGGGCCGATCCGGGAACGACCAGGACTCGCACCCGGTCGGCGACCTGGCGCCCCTTCAGCACGCTGGCGGCGAGGCGCAGATCCTCGATCCTCCCGTTCGTACACGATCCGATGAAGACCGTGTTGACGCCGATGTCGCGCATCCTGGTGCCCGGTTCGAGATCCATGTATTCCAAAGCCCGCCGGGCGCCCTCGCGGGCCTCGGCGTCGGCGAAGTCCTCCGGTGAGGGCACCGACTCGCCGATCCCGATGCCCTGGCCCGGATTGGTGCCCCAGGTCACGAAGGGGGTCAGTTGGGTGGCGTCGATGACAAACTCGCGGTCGAAGACGGCGCCGGGGTCGGTTTTCAGCGTCGACCAGTACGCCACGGCCTGCTCCCAGGCCTCGCCTTGCGGTGCATGGGGGGTCTGCTTCAGATAGTCCAGCGTCGTCTGGTCGGGGGCCACCATTCCGGCGCGGGCCCCCCACTCGATGCTCATATTGCACAGTGTCATCCGGGCGTCCATGGACAGCGCCTCGATGGTGTCGCCGCGATACTCGGCGATGTACCCGGTTCCGGCGCCGGTCCCCACGCGGGCGATGTGCGCCAAGATCAGATCCTTGGCCGTGACCGACTCGGGCAGCTTGCCCGTCACCGTCACCGCCATGGTCTTCGGCTTGGACTGCGGGAGGGTCTGGGTCGCCAGGACATGTTCGACCTCGGAGGTGCCGATGCCGAAGGCCAGGGCCCCGAAGGCACCATGGGTGGAGGTGTGCGAATCGCCGCAGACGATGGTCATGCCGGGCTGGCTGAGGCCCAGCTGGGGCCCGATGATGTGGACGACGCCCTGATCGGGGTCGCCCAGGGAGTGCAGGCGTAACCCGAATTCGGCCGCGTTCTTCCTGAGGGTGTCGACCTGGAGGCGGGAGACCTCGTCAGCGATGGGCTTGGTGATGTCGGTGGTCGGAGTGTTGTGATCCTCCGTGGCGATCGTGAGATCGGGGCGTCTGACCTTCCGGCCCGCCATGCGCAAACCATCGAAGGCCTGGGGGCTGGTCACCTCATGGCACAGGTGTAAATCGATGTACAACAGGTCCGGCTCCGCACCCGTACCTTCCTTGACCACATGGTCGTCCCATACCTTCTGGCTGAGTGTTCTCGGCATGGTACTCCTTTCTTCAGCTATAAATATGCCACTAGACTTCTCATATACCAAGACGGTAGTATCAGCATATGGACGTATCATCAGGTGTTGGTGTGCTGGACAAAGCCGCCTCCGTACTCACCGCCCTTGAGTCGGGGCCAATGACCCTTGCCGGTCTGGTGTCCGTCACAGGACTCGCGCGACCGACCGCCCATCGTTTGGCAGTCGCCCTGGAATACCATCGCCTGGTCGGTAGGGACCTTAATGGCCGTTTCGTGCTCGGTCCGCGGCTGACCGAACTGGCCCAATCCGCCGGTGAGGATCGGCTGCTCGCCACCGCTGGTCCCATTCTCGCACGGCTGCGCGACATCACAGGAGAATCCACCCAGCTCTTCCGCCGCCAGGGCGACATCCGGATTTGCGTGGTGGCCTCCGAGCGCCCCTCAGGGTTGCGCGACACTGTGCCGGTCGGGGCCCAGTTCACCATGAAAGCCGGGTCGGCCGCCCACATCCTCTTGGCCTGGGAAGAGCCGGACCGGATTCAGCGCGGCCTGGTCCAGGCCCACTTCACCGCAGAAACTTTGGCCACAGTACGCCACCGCGGCTGGGCGCAATCGGTCGGCGAGCGCGAGGCGGGCGTGGCCTCGGTGTCGGCTCCGGTACGCTCCCCCTCCTCCAAGATCATCGCCGCCGTGTCGGTCTCCGGCCCGATCGAACGACTGACCCGCTCCCCCGGGCGTCTCCACGCCCCCGCAGTGGTGGCAGCAGCGGAGAAACTGTCGTCCGTCCTGCGCCGTACTGGTCGGGAATAACTTCCCCCCTGATCCCGCTATCGATGCCCACCGTCGACTGATTCGCGAACGTGCTAGGTTGTCCATATGAGTCTTGAGAAGGTTTTCTTCGGCTTTTTCGTCCTGTTGGCGGCAACGCTGAACTTCGGTTTTTGGCTGGGTGACATCGGCGACCCGGCTGTCCACTCGTCCGTCGAACTGTACGCTGCCATCGTGGTCAGCCTGGTCGCGACGGTGCTCAAGCTGGGTGATCGCACACAGATGGGCGCCATCCACCTCGCCACCTCGCTGGTGGCCGACCTGCAACTGATCGCCGCCGCGGTCATCTACACCATCGCCCAGGTCGGCACGCACCCGATGTCCCGCGAGGTCATCTCCACCGTGGTCTCCCTGTCCGGCGGCGCCCTG
>WRFP01000030.1 GCA_009778725.1 Propionibacteriaceae bacterium | reverse complement strand
CGGCTCGAAGAACCTGATGCGTCTGATCGCGTACACGTCGATCTCGCACTTCGGTTTCATGGTGATGGGCATCTTCGCCCTGACCAGCCAAGCCCTGACCGGCTCGATCTTCTACATGGTCAACCACGCTTTGGCGACCGGGGCGTTGTACCTGGTGGTCGGATACCTGATCGTCAGACGGGGTTCGGCGAACGTGAACGATTTCGGGGGGGTGGTCAACATCGCTCCTCTGGCGGCCGGGTTCACCCTTGTCGCTGGTCTGGCCTCGTGCGCGCTACCGGGGACCTCGCCGTTCGTTTCGGAGTTCATGGCCATCGCCGGCACCTGGGGGCGCTTCCCCGTGATCGCCGGGATTGCAGTGATCGGGACGGTTCTCGCTGCGGTCTATATCCTCTGGGCCTACCAGCGGATGATGACCGGGCCAACAACCGATGTGGTCAAGGAACGTTTCACCTCCGATCTGAACTGGCGAGAACGCTGGGCGCTCATTCCCCTGGTCGGTGCCTTCCTGATCTTGGGATTCTGGCCCCGACCAGCCTTGGAGGAGATCGCTCCGACAACTGACTACTACATGACGGTCGCCTCTGTGACCGACCCGGTGGCCCACATTGAGGAAGGTCGATGATGACTCCGCTTTCATTCACCGCTCCAACCCTGGACTACCTGCTCCTCACGCCGTTCCTGATCGTCCTCGGGGCGGCCTGCGTCGGCATCCTGGTTGAGGCTTTCGTCGCCCGGTCCGTACGCTTCGCCACCCAGGTCGTGGTGGCCGTGGTCGGCCTGGCCGCCGCCATCGCGGTGATCGCCTGGCGCTGGGGCACGGCCGGACAAGGACTGGTCGATCCCGTCCAGACCAGCACCACGTCCATCGTGTCGGGCACTGTCCTGGTCGACGGTCCGGTCCAATCCATGTGGGCCATCCTGTTCGGCTTCGGCCTGGTGTCGGTGATCGGCTTCGCGGAACGCCGGGTCCACGCCGGTGCCACGGCGTTCACGCCCAGCGCCGCCGCCATTCCCGGTTCCCAGGCGGAGTCGGATGCCGCCGAGGCTGGCCTGGTCCATTCCGAGGTCTTCCCACTGGCCCTGTTCTCCATCGCCGGAATGGCCCTGCTCGTCAGCGCCAACGACCTGCTGGTGTTGTTCGTGGGCCTGGAAATCCTCTCCCTGCCTTTGTACGTCATGTCAGGTCTGGCCCGCCATCGCCGCCTGGTCTCCCAGGAAGCAGCGCTGAAGTACTTCCTGCTGGGGGCTGCGGCCTCGGCCATCTTCTTGTTCGGCGTGGCACTGCTGTTCGGCTTCGCCGGAGCTTTCTCGTACGACCAGATCGCCCACGGAGTGACGTACACCGTCGGAGCCGACCCCTTGCTCTTGGGTGGTCTCGGACTGATCAGCGTTGGCCTGCTGTTCAAGATCGGCGCCGTGCCCTTCCATTCCTGGGTGCCGGATGTCTATCAGGGCGCGCCGACTCCGGTGACTGCGTTCATGTCCGTGTGCACAAAGATTGCGGCTGTCGGCGGGTTGCTGCGGTTGTTCTACGTGGCCCTGGGTGGCATGAGGTGGACCTGGCAGCCGATTCTGGCGGCAGTCGCCATCGTGACCATCGTGGTCGGCGCCATCGTCGCCATCAACCAGGCCGACGTCAAGCGCATCCTCGCGTACTCCTCCGTCGCCCATGCCGGGTTCGTCCTGGTTCCGCTGGTTGGCGCCGCGACCCTGGGCAACAATCTGGTTGCCGGACAGGCTGGTTCGGTGGCATCGATCCTGTTCTACCTGGTCGCCTACGGTTTCGCCACGATCGGAGCCTTCACGGTTGTCTCACTGGTACGCTCCCAGGGCCATGAGGTGACCAGCCTCAACGCCTGGGCGGGGGTGGGCCGTCGTCATCCGGTGATCGGGATCGCGATGCTGGTCTTCCTGCTGTCCTTGGCGGGGATCCCGCTGACTGCCGGTTTCATCGGCAAGTTTGCCGCCTTCGCCGCCGCCTGGCGCGGTGGGTACTGGTGGCTCGCCCTGGTGGCCATCGCCGGGTCACTGGTCGCGGTGTACATCTACATCCGTCTGATCCAGGTCATGTTCTTCCAGCAATCCAGCGAGGATCCGGACCGGGCGGAGGTGGTCACCCCTGGCGTGCCTTCGTGGATCGTCCTGGTGATCTGCTTCATCGCCACCTTGGGCCTGGGGCTGGTGCCGGGGCCTTTGCTGGATCTGCTGCAGTCCGCCGCGACATTCGTCATCCCCAGCGGAACCTAGAAGCGAAAGTGGAGACATTGTCCCTGACCGACGAAGCATTCGAGCAATGGATCGCCGAGCACAATGAGCGTGTCGGGGTCCGTGTGAAGCAGGCGCTGCGTACGCCGTACTCCTTTGTTGAAGAGGTGGCGACCTACCTGGTCGATGCCGGCGGCAAGCTGTTCCGCCCGGCGCTGGTCTTCGCTGCCGGTGGGCTGGGTCTGGAATCGGGCTGCGTGAACGAAGAGAGTCTGGTCAGCGCGGCGGTCGTCGTCGAATTGACCCATGTCGCGTCGCTGTACCACGACGATGTCATGGACGAGGCTGCCCTGCGCCGCGGCGGCCCGACCGCTCACCGGAAGTGGGGCAACTCCGTGGCGATCATGGCGGGCGACTTCATGCTCGCCCAGGCTTCGCTGCTGGGCGCCAGCTTGGGCACGGACTTCGTGGCCTATCAGGCGCAAACCCTGTCCCGGCTGGTCCAGGGCCAGATCGCAGAGATGAAGGGCCCGGAACCCGGCGTCGACGACCTCACCCATCACCTGTTCGTCATCTCCAACAAGACAGCCGCCCTGATCGCTGCGGCGGCGCGTTACGGCGCGACCTTCGCCGGACTTCCCCCAGACCAGGTCGAGGCGCTGACCCAGTACGGCGAGCGGCTCGGCATGGCATTCCAGCTTGCCGACGACCTGTTGGACATTGTCAGTGAAGAGTCTGGCAAGCAGGCTGGGACCGATCTGCGCGAAGGGGTTCCCACCCTGGCCACCCTGCTGGTGCGCCGCCAGCAGCGCGACCAGGATGCCCGCTTGCTGGAGTTGTTGGCAGGCCCGGTCGCCGACACCGACCTGCCCGAGGCTTTGGGCCTGTTGCGCGTCCATCCCGTCGTCGACGAGGCCCGCGCCCACGTCAGGCGCTGGGCCGACGAAGCCCTCACGTACGTGAACGACTTCAGCGATGGTCCGGCCGCGAGGACCTTGCGAACCCTGTGCGAACGGGCGATAGTCCGCACCAGTTGACGGCCCACCCGACTGCGATCAGAAGGTGAATCCTTCGGCGCACGTTGCGTACGGATATAGATCTGCGTCATCGAACCACAGGGCGAGTTCCTGCCCGGCCTCTTCGCCGGATCCGGACGCGTGCACCAAGTTGAAGATCGCTCGTACTGGAACTGCGTCTGGCTTGGGCGAATGATGGCAGAAATCCCCCCGGATCGTTCCGGGACTGGCGTCGCGCGGGGATGTGGCGCCGATGAGTTTGCGGACCACCGCCACCGCCTCGCAGCCTTCGACGGCCAGGGCCAGTACCGGACCCGACATCACGTAATCCACCACCGCCTCGAAAGCGGGCGCCCCGATCCGCTCCTCCAAGTCGGAGTAATGTTTCCTCGCCAGATCGTCGTCCACCATCGTCATCCGGGCCCCCACGATCTTCAGCCCGGCATCTTCCAGCCGCTGGACGATCCGGCCCACCAGCCCCCGCTGGACAGCATCGGGCTTGAGTATAACTAATGTACGTTGTGCCATGATTCCTCCTGGTTGCTCCTGGTCGTACTGCCGTGCGAACTCACCCATCCCCGGATTCCCGCAGGACTCAGTTGCTCAGCCGCTGACACCGGGGTAAGTCTAACCCAGGGGCGAACTCATCCGAGCCATACTCAGGACGCAGATTCCCGCGTGGTTCAGTGCGCCGTGCCCTGCTGCTTGGACGCTGGCACATCCCCCGAACCGGCAGTGTCCGGTGGATCGTGGGGCCCATCCGACGTACTGATCGGTCGTCCAGCCTGGCCGGTGAGGAAGATGGCCAGGACGGCGCCGACAGCGAAGACACCGAAGGGCAACCACATCGAGTCGGCCATGGCCAGCGAGAACCCGGCCGATTGCCCGGAAGTCAGGGTCGTGTGGTGGGAGGCAATGCTCGGGTCGATGCCGTGGGCCACCAGGCGGGTGTTCATCAAGGTGTTCATCAGGGCCGACCCGAGGACCGAACCGACCTGGCGCCCGGTGTTGTACAGTCCCGAGGCGGCGCCGGCGTCGGGCGGGCGGATGTGATGGGTGGCCGACAAGGACACCGGACTCCACATACAGGCGTTGCCCAGCCCTGCGATGATTCCGGGCAGGATGGCCAGCCAGATGATCGAGGTGGGAGTCAGGTACAGCGTGTACCACGCCATCGCCCCGGCCATCATGGTCAGCCCGAACAGCGCCACACGATTGGCCCCGACCCGTCCGACCACCTTGCCGCCGACCAGCGGCGCCAGGACACCGCCGACCACCGCCGAGGGCATCATGAACACTGCCGACATCATCGGTTGGAGCCCCCGGGCCACCTGGATGAAGTACAACAACGGTAGCGACATCCCGGTGATCCCCATTCCGATCAGGAACATCGTGCTGGATCCGAGCGAGAAGTCGCGGTCGCGGTACAGTCTGAGCGGGATCAGCGGATTGCGCGCCCGGGCTTGGTAGACGATGAACACCGCCACCAGCGCCACCCCGGCGACGATCACCTCGACGATCGTGATCGGTCCCCAGACCCGGCCCCAATCGTGCGCCACCCCTTCTTGCAGCCCAAAGACAATCAGCAGGATGCCTGCCCCTGACAGGATCACACCGATCCAGTCGAAGCGGGGCCGCCGGGTCGTCAGCTTCGGCAGGTAACGCCAGGCCAGCACCAACCCGATGACGCCAACCGGGATGTTGATCAGGAAAATGGCTTGCCAGCCCGAGAATTGTACGAGGAAGCCGCCGAGGATGGGTCCGACGAGCATGGCGATCCCGGACACCGATCCCCACAGCCCCATGGCCGCTCCGCGCCGGTGCGGCGGGAAAATCCGTACGATCATTGCCTGTGTCTGAGGCGACATGCAGGCCCCACCCACTCCCTGGAGGGCTCGCGCGGCGATCAGCGTGCCGATATTGGGCGCCCAACCGCACCAGGCCGACGACACGGTGAACAGCGCCATCCCGATCATGAACATGGTTTTCTGGCCGAAGCGGTCGCCGAGGCGTCCGGAGAGCAACAGGGGTACGGCCAAGGCCAGCAGGTACGCACTGGTCACCCAGATCGTCTGTGTCAAGGAGGCATCCAGCCCGATCTGGATGGAAGGATTGGCGACAGACACGATGCTCATATCCATCATCAACATGAAGAATCCCACCAGCATCGACCACACTGCTGCCCACGGACGAGGGCACACACTCGTTTCGTCAGTTGGTGGCTGGCTCATTCCCGTACGGCTCTCGCACGCATGTGCATCGTGATCCTCAAGTGATGGTGATAACGCCTCATCGTATCGTACGAGAATGGCCAGATCTGGGATGACCACGCTCGACAAAAACGGCGAATTTGACCGGAATTTGACCGAAAAACAGGCCTGAATCCTAAGAAGTTGCCTAGTTACCTGAGGATTTGGCGCTATGACCGTGTTAGCGGTTGACACCGTCTGGCGTAGCCAAAGCTGATGCCGTATTGTTAATTCTGGCGCTTTGCTCTGCCCTCGGGGAGAGCATAAAGGGAGGTGGCAACGGTGGTTCGTATAACCCATAAGCATCGCAGGGGCGGAGCTTTGATCGCTTTAGTGGCAGCAGTAGGGCTGACCTTTGGCAGTGTCGCGCTGAGCGCGTATGCCGATCCAACAGGTCAACTATCCGCGACCGCCAACCCGACTTCGAAAGACTCCACATCGACGAATTCGTCTGCCCCATCCGGCAAGGCGTCCACCGCCACACCAGCGTCCGATCCTTCCCAACAGACTGATCCGACCTCCGCCAAGGCCAGCGCGGTGGCCGGAGTCGTGAGCCTGATCGGCGCCGCCAACCCCGCGTCTGCCGCATCCGCCGAAGCCGCCCCTGGGCAAGACACAACTACAGCTGCCACTTCCACTGTGTCCACCCTGGCGACGTCGACGATGTCAACCCTCGCCGGTCCTCCCACGAGTGCCACGCCCGATCCGACGTACACCGTCAACCCGCTGACCTTCTCCAGTTCGACCGAATATCTCCAGGGCGCCAAGGGATGCACCCAGGTGACCCGGGTCGTGATGTCAGGCTTGGCCGACACCTCGCTGCAAGACCAGCTCAACAGCCAATTCCGCGCCATCCAGGATGCGTTGGCCGGTGTCACGTACTGGAATGAGGATGGCTCGACCGGCTCGGATCCGACATCATGGCCGGTCACGTGTGATGCCGTGCCGTGGACCGATGACTCGGGCACGGCCGTCCAGCCAGGTCCGGGGGGAATTCCCAATTACACCAAATTCCCCTCCTCGAATGTCGCCTTCGACCTGACGGCCGAGATTGAGGCGAACTTCTCCAATGTCCTCTCGCTGCAGTCCTCCCTGCTGCAGCCCGAAGGACGACTCGGAGGCTCCACCCTGGTCGCCCAAGATGCGCTCAACGTACGCTTGGATACGGGCCAGAGCCTCACTTCCGCTGATTTGTTCACCGACGACGCCGACATCGCCGGAATGATCGAATCGGCTGCCCAAAACGACCGGTCCTGTGACGCCACCTGCGCCAACACCAAAGCTTCACAGTACCGGGCCGATTCGCAGCAGCCCTTCTCGTTCACCGCTGACTCGGCAACGATCATGGGTGTGACCATTGACTTCGCGTCGGTGCAGTCCAAGGTCGCGATCTTCGACAAGTACGCCGCTGCGACCGGGTTGTACACCGAGTCTTCGGTTGTGACATGCCCGGCTGTGACCACGGTGTGGGACCCTGAGTACAACGCCTGTGTGCCTGTCAACGACGCACCGGACGACTTCGGCACCGTCAGTGCTCCGGCCCAGGGTGGCACAGTGGTCGCCCATGTCCCGGCATTGTCCAATGAGAGTTGGGTGGTCCGCGGCTTCGGCTCGTGTTCCGACCCGCAACCCTCGAGTACTGCCAGCGCCAATCCCACCTCGGGCACCGGACCGGCTGACGTGTCCGTCACCGTGGGGCCGAATGCGGCGAGCACCGCCCAGACCCAACAGATGTGTGTCATGGCGACGGACCCGAAGACCAGCCTGGCCCGGTTCGGCGTGGTCACCATCAATCAGGCTGCCACCTCAGCGACGTGGACTGTGACCGTCATTCCGGTGGATGGTTCGATTGTCGCCACCACGCAACCCGGTTTCTCCGGCATGGTCACCACTTCCAAAGGCGCCGCTGTGGCGAACCAGCCCGTCGGAGTTTACTTCGAGGACCCGTGGGCTCCTATCTGCCAGGCGACGACGAATAGCCAGGGCAAATGGTCCTGCGCCCCGACCGTATCTCTGGCCCAGGGCCCGAACAAGATCGAGGTCACTGCCACCACGTATTCTTCCGACGGCAGCGTGCTGACCTATGGCCAGACCAACGTCACCATCACGGTCAAAGGCTCCTCCACCTGGCCGACAGCCCCCAGCGTCACCACGGCCAATGGGACACAGTTGGCAGGCACGGCTCAGGTCGGCACCACAGTGACACTGACCTATCCACAAAACGGTGGCAGGTCGACCTCGATCACCGCAGTCGTCAACGCCCAGGGCACCTGGTCGGTTCACACCCCGTCCGACGCCGTGGACGGAGTCTTGGCGGCGGTGGCCCAGGACGACCATGGACAAATGTCTGACACCACGTTCGCCGACCTCGATGTGACCGCACCGGACCCACCGGTGGTCTTGGCAGCCAATGGCTCGCAGATTTCCGGTACGGCAGAAGCTGGCAGTCACGTGACGGCCACCTATGCGGATGGCACGGTCGTGGCTGAGACCACCGCGGACTCGACCGGTGCGTGGTTGATGGCCACGCCGGACAACATGGTCCCAGGGACGATCCAGCTGACCGCGACCGATGCGGCGGGCAACCAGTCCCAGCCGACATCCGCCGACTTGAACTCCACGATTCCCCAACCCGATCAGGTGACAGTCACCTTGTCGGACACCGAGATCACAGTGGGACACTTGCCGTGTAGCCAGGGCCCCGATGTGAGCCCGTCGTCGGTGACAGCGACCATCCTGGTGTCCGACCAGTCCGGTCAGCCGCTCGCCCGTCAGGTCGTCGATGTGACCGTGGATTCTCCGCTGGTCGTCACCTCCGGTAGCGCGACGGTCACCACCGACGCCAACGGCACGGCACAGGTGACATTGACCGTCGACCCGGCGTCCGCAACCACCAGTGGTGCGATGGCCAACGTGAATGCTGCGGTGGAAGGCTCCTCGGTGGCTGGTTCGGCTGCCGTCGAAATCGGTGTCATCGCTGCGCTGGAGCTTCCTCCCGCCCAGGTCCGCCTCGACGCCCAGCCGACGATCGGCAGTGATGTGCTCGCCGATGGGCTGGCCTCCTGGACGCTGAATGCTCAGTTGTTCGATGCCTGCGGGATCGCCCAGGCACAGACCGCGGTTCATTTCGCGGTCACCGGCAGCGCGAAGCTGTCCTCCTCGTCGGCCACCACCGATTCCACCGGCCTGGCCTCAGTCACGGTGACCGACACCGTCGGGGAAGCGGTTGACGCGTCCGCGACGTCGGTGGGCTTCGTCCCGGCCTCACCGGTGAGCATCGCCTTCGCCCAGACTTCCGGCGACATCGACCCGACCATCAGTACGTTGGCGGTGACACAGGATTCAGGCATCGCCGCTGATGGCGTGGCCCAGCAGACGGCGACCTTCACCGCCCGTGATAGCAACAATGTCCCAGTGGTGGGCGCGTCGGTCACTCTCGCCTGGCGTCATGGCCAGAAGGTCGGCGTGACAGGCATGGACGGTACGGTTTCTGTGCCGGTCACCTCCCTTGAAGTGGGACAGTTGGACATCACCGCGACCGGTACGAAGTCGGATGGAACCACGTGGACCCTGACTGCGAGCACAGCTTTCGTTGCCCCTGCCGCTGGTCATGAGCCGACCTTCTCGGTCAGCCCATCTCCTCTGAGCATGGAGGCCGGCGGGACGGCAGTCCTCTTGCTCACGGCTCTGGACGGCAATGGCCAGCCCGCGGATTACGACGCCTCCTATGAGTGCCACGCCATGGATGGTTCGCCATGTCCCTTCCAGATTGAGACCGTGCTGCCCATCCGTGGCGGCTCCGGCAAGGCTTCTTTCACCACTGACCAGGTGGGTGTGTACATCCTCAGCGTGTACAGTGAAACCGCACAGGGCGACAAGGCCGCTGATTTCACCGGCAGCCCGATCCTCGTCACGGTCGGCAACCCGGCCGTCCAGGGTCCCACAATCGACAAGGCTTCAGCAGCCGGACTCAGCGGTACGACGCCGGTGGGCACAACGGTCATGGTGACGTACTCGAGGGCTGACGGGACAACCAACCAAGAAGTGGTTCCGCCCTCGGTGGACGGCACCTGGTCGATGGAGACACCCGCAGACGCGGCCGATGGACCGGTTCAGGCGCAGTGGTCGATCGGCGGAATTCCGACCACGAAGTACTGGGACCTGACACCGCCGGCCGCTCCGGTCGTCAAGGCTGCGGATGAGACACAGATCGCCGGTACGGCTGAGGCACTCAGCTGGATTGTGGTCAAGGATTCAAAGGGCGTGGTCGTGGGGCAGACGACAGCCGATGAAAACGGCGTGTGGGTCATCCCAACCCCGGATTCCGCTGTCACGATGAAGATTTCGGTGACCGCGACCGACAGCGCAGGCAATGAGTCCCAGCCGACCGTGACCGACCTGGTGATCCAGGGCACGCCCGGTTCGTTGACGGTGACCCTGTCAGCGACCACCATCCATGTGATCTCGGTGGCGTGTCAGGACGCGCCGCGCCTGGATCCCGATTCAGTCACGGCAACCGTCACGGTCACTGACACGACTGGACTTCGTCTGGCGGGACAGACTGTCGAAGTGAAGGCGGACGCCCCCTTCGTGATCGTGTCCGGACCGTCGAAGGTGACCACCGATGCCAACGGTGTTGCCACGGTGACTCTCGGACTGGATGTCTCCCAGGACAACTGGAGCACCACCCCATCCGTGACGGCCACGGTCGTGGGTACGGATGTGACGAATTCCACGGTCGCCGCTGTGTCGGTTGAACCGGCGGACCAGCCGCAGCCGACCCTGACGCTGACTCCTCAAGCCACTCAGGGGTCAAGCGGAGACGGCGCCACCGAATGGATGGTGTCGGCTCAACTGATGGATGGCTGCGGCGCTCCCGTGGCCAACGGTGCGGTCCAGTTCGCCGCCACCGGCAGCGCTCGTTTGTCGGTGGAGTCCGCGGTGACCACGGCGGATGGATATGCCAAGGTGACGGTGACCGATAGCGTGGCTGAGTCCGTGCAAGTGACAGCAACCGTTGCAAATTCCACGGTCAGTTCCCAGGTGGCCCTCCAATTCGTGGCGAAGCCGACTCCTGCGCCGACCATCTCGGTGACATTGAGCAATGGCACAATCCAGCTGTACTACGGCCCGTGCGGTGAAGCTCCCGTGGTGTCCCCGACAACAGTGAACGCAACATTCCTGGTGGTCGATGCGACCGGTGCGCCCATGCCCGGTCAGGTCGTGGACGTGGCCGTGGATGATCCGCTGGTGATCAATTCCGGGTCCTCACAGGTGACCACGGATGCCGCTGGAACCGCGCAGATCAGTCTCGGCCTGGACCTCGGGTCGTACAAGATCGGCGGGGACGCAATGGTCAACGCCACTGTCGATGGCACGAATGTCACCGGTGCGGGTGTCGTCCACATGGCCGTGTCCATGGCACAACGCGGGCCTGCAACAATGGCCTTGTCGTCTTCGGCTGATTCGGGTACGGACGTGTTGGCCGATGGCCAGTCCACCTGGACCGTGGTAGCCCAGGTCATGGACATCTGTGGATCACCGGCCGCCGGGGAGAACGTGGAGTTCTCCGCCACCGGACAGGCCCAGGTGCCGCCACTCCAGATGGCGACCGGCGTCGACGGAAAAGCGACGATCAAGGTGACCGATGATGTCCCCGAACTGGTTCAGGTGTCCGCATCGATCCCCAACACGCGAGTGTCGGCGGGTCCGGTGGCGATCTCCTTCATCCAGCCGCCTGTCTCAGGCGCGCCAGTGGTGCGAGTCGAACAGGCGGATCGTCAGTTCACCTTCACAGCAACCGGTTTCGCCCCAGGTGAGATGGTCAGTGCGCAGATCCACTCCACCACCATCGACCTGCCGGCGCAGAAGGCAGACACTCAGGGTTCAGTGACCTTCACCTGGACGGCTCCAGCCGACTTCGACGGCGGGTCTCATGAGATCGTCCTGACTGCGGCCTCCGGCAGCAACGCGTCGTACACCTTCACGGTGCCCGATCCTGGCAGCACCGGACCGACCAGCGGTGCCACCAGTAGCAGCGGCCCCGATGTCGACCTCCCGGCTCCGGACTCCCCGTCGACTGAGCCCAATGTCGGCAACCCGGGCAGTCAGGTCACACCTCCCACCGCAGCTCTTCCGACCGATCAGGCTACCAGCGTTGTCACTCCCGTGGCCAACGGCGATAACTCTGCCGCCTCGTCTACCGGTGTCACCGGGGCTCCCACAGGTGGAACGACATCCACCAGTACGCCGGTGCTGCTCGTGGCGTTCTTGCTGGTCGTCGCCAGTGTCGTGGTCTTCGGACTTCGCTGGCGCACCCGCACCTCCCACAGCCGCGCGAGCAGGTAAGCCACCAGTGCCGCATCACCGGGTTGTCCCGGTGATGCACGGCGGGTCAGGTGATTCTTCTACCAGATGGTGACGCGCTGTGAGGGCGCCAACCAAGCCTGGTCGGATTCTGTGACCGAGAACGCTTCGTAGAATTCGTCGAGGTTGCGCACAACCTGGTTGCAGCGGAATTCGGGCGGGGAGTGTGGATCGGTGGCCAGCCGTTGTGCGACCAGTTCTTCGCGGGACAGGTAGCTCCACGTCGCGCTCCAGGACAGGAAGAGCCGCTGCAAACCGGTGTAGCCGTCGATGGGCTCCACGTCGGCGCCGGTGGCCAGCTTCCAGGCCTTGATGGCGATCCCCAAGCCGCCCAAGTCGCCGATGTTCTCCCCGATGGTCAAAGCGCCGTTGACGTGGATGTCGGGCGCCTGCACGGGGGCCAGGGCGTCGTACTGGGCGATCAGGGCCTTGGTCGCCGCCTCGAAGGCCTCGCGGTCTTCGGGCGTCCACCAGTCGCGCAGCCGGCCGTCGCCGTCGCAGGTCGAGCCCTGGTCGTCGAAACCGTGCCCGATCTCGTGTCCGATAACCGCGCCGATCCCACCGTAGTTGACCGCGTCGTCGGCGTCCACGTTGAAGAACGGCGGCTGGAGGATCGCGGCGGGGAAGACGATCTCGTTGCGCAGAGGGTGATAGTACGCATTGACTGTTTGTGGGTACATGAGCCATTCGTCGACATCGATTGGCCCGCCCAGCTTGCCGATCTCGTACTGCATGGAAAACTCGCCCTCGGCAAGCACGTTCTCGATCACATCGTCCGTCACTCGCAAAGTAGAGTAGTCGCGCCACTTCTTCGGATGGCCGATCTTGGTGCGGAAGGTGTCGAGCTTCTTCAGCGCCTCGATCTTGGTCGCGTCGCTCATCCAGGTCAGGTTCGTGATGGAATCGCGGTAAGACGCCAGCAGGTTGGCGACCAGTTCGGTCATCCGGCGCTCGGCCTCAGCGGGATAGTGGCTTTGAACGAAGACCTTGCCCACAGCTTCGCCCACGGCGGCCTCGGTGAAGGACACCGCCCGCTTCCACCTCGGGCGCAGAGTCTTCTGGCCGGTCAGCACAGTTCCGTAGAAGGCGAAGCGGGAGTCGACGAACGCTTCGGACAGGTACGGGGACAGGTCGGACACCAGATGGAAGCGGGCCCAGGCCTTCCATACGTCGAGCCGGTCGAGGGTCAGCAGGGCGGCCACGTCGGTGAAGAAACTGGGCTGGCAGTTGACGACCTCCAAGACCTTGTCGTCGACCTCAGCCGCGCGCAGAATAGTCAGCCAGCCGAATCCGGGTGCTTCCGCGTCCAGCTGGGTGATGTCGCGCAGGTTGTACATCTGCACCATGTCGCGTACGCGGACGATGTCCCAGTGGGCCGTCGCGATGGCGTACTCCAACTCCCACACCTGCTCGGCTGCGGTCCGGTCCTCGTCGGCCGGCGTGGACCTCCCGGCGGCCAGAGCCAGCGTGCGGGCCAGGAACTCGCGGTACTGCTGGCGTACTGTCTCGTGCTGGGGCTCGCGATAGTAGGACTCGTCGGGCAGGCCCAAACCGTCCTGGCCAACGAACAACAGGTAGCGCGTGGGGTCGCCGGGGTCGGACTCCACCTCCGCATCGGCCAGCGTGGTCATCCCATGCCGGGTGCACCAACCGAACCAGGCCCGCAGGTCGTCAAGGCTGGCGATGGCGTCGATGCTTGCCAGAAGCGGTTCCAGCGGCTTGCCGGCGCGCGCTTCGATCCCGGCCTCGTCCATGAAGGAGCGATAGAGCCCGGCGATCTTGGCCTCCTCGCTGCCCGGTTCGAGGTCCGCGCGCTCCGACAGGGTCTCGCAGATGTCATGGATGGCTTTTTCTGACTCCTCGCGCAGGTCTTCGAAGGAACCGATGGAGCCCCGGTCGTCGGGGACAGTGGACGTGGCCAGCCAATGTCCGTTCACATGTCGGAAGAGATCATCGCGGGGGCTCACGTCCATGTCGAAGCGTGTGTAGTCAATGGCAGGAATCATGAGTACACACTAGCAATCCTCAACCCTGTCTTGAGCCTTCCCGCGCGCTGACACCGTCTGAGAACCGGGATGCTGTACGGGAGAACCCTGGACAGATATCGTCGATTCTTGCCGACCGGTGAACAGTGACCGTTGGCGGAGAGGAACCTTGCGGTGAAGAGAAGAATGACGCGGCTGGCTGCGGTGATCGGTGTCGCCGTACTCAGTTTCAGCCTCGTCGTGACAACGGCTCAGGCCGAGGATCTCAATGCGGAAAAGCAGCAGGCCGATGCGAACGCCAACCAGGCGCAGGCGAATGTGAATTCAGCCCAGGCGGCGCTGGCCGCCGCCAACGCGAGTGTCCAGGCAGCGCAGGACCAAGTGGTCGCCGCCCAGACTGCCCTCGTCGCCGCGCAGGCCGCCTCCGCCCAGGCTCAGGCCGACGAGGCCCAGAAAGCCATCGAACTGTATCAAGCCGATCAGGCTCTGAAGGCCGCCCAGGACAAAGTAGCCGCGGGGCAGGCCCAGGTCGATGCGCAGAAAGATGCAATCAACGCGTACGCCCGGTCGATCGCCCAAGATGACATGCCCTTGGTCAACATCGCAATGCTGATCAACGCGGATTCGACAGCCAGCCTTGCCAACCGCATCCAGTGGAGCGACACCGTACTGACGACCAATGCGGTCAACCTCGACCAGTTGCGGACGATCCAGCAGCAGTTGATCAAGGACCAGAATGCGGCTCAGGCCGCCCAGGTCGCAGCCGATCAGGCCCAACAGGCGGCCGAGGCGCAGGCCGAAGCCGCGCAGTCAGCCCAGGACTCGGCCCAGGATGCCGAAAATGCCGTGGCTGCGGCGCTGGCCACCGAACAGTCCGCCCAAGATAACGCCTCACAGATATTAGCCAACAATCAATCTCTCTTGACTCAGGCCCAGGCGGTCCAGAACGATGTGAACGCCAGGATCGTCGAACAAGCCCGCGAAGAAGAAGCAGCCCGTCAGGCGGCAGCCCAAGCGGCAGCAGCCCAAGCGGCGGCAGCTCAAGCGGCGGCGGCCGCGGCCGCGGGGTCTTCAGGGGGCTCCAATTACGTCGGGACTCCATCCCCCGGGGCCGGGAGCCTGTCCTCAGCCCAGGCCCAGTCGACTGCGTACGGAATGATCCAGGGCTACGGCTGGGGTGACACGCAGTTCCGGTGCCTGGTCTACTTGTGGAACCAGGAATCCGGCTGGCGCTGGAATGCTCTCAACCCGTCGTCTGGCGCCTATGGGATTCCCCAATCGCTGCCTGCATCAAAGATGGCCGCCGCCGGCTCCGACTGGAGGACCAACGCCGTCACCCAGATGTCCTGGGGCTTGAATTACATCGCCGGCCGCTACGGCACCCCCTGCGGCGCCTGGTCCCACGAACAAGGCTACAACTGGTACTGATCCCTGAATTCGGTCGGCCAGTCGTACTGACCTGACCGCGGGTCTCAGCTGTCACATGTTCATATCCCCATGTCAGGAGTGGGAAATTCGCCACTTAGAAGAAGAACACTGTGGACGGTTGCGCGGGGTCGGGGGCGGTCTTGAGTCCGCTCAACGGGTTGATTGATTGGGTGGTGGGAGATGCGGGTTCGGTCGTGGCGGGTGGGGCTGTGGTCGCTGGTGTGGTCGGCGGGATGACCGGGGTGGTCGGCTGGGGTGGTGTCGGTAGGGGAGCCTGCGTGGTCGGCAGCACGACAGGAGGTTGGTATGTTGGCGCGGGTGGTTGAACGGGTGTGTACGGCGGGACATAGACCGGTTCTGTTGCCGGTGGCGGGACGGGTGGTTGTGGCTGGACCACCGCCGGGGGTGTGGTCCGGGGAACGTAGGGTGGCGGGGCCGCGGGAGTCGTTTCTGCGTCCGGGGACGGGGTGTCCGAGTCTGGAGTCTCGGTGTCTTCCGGTGTCGGGGTGGGTGTCGGAGTCGGCGTGAAACTGGGTGTGGGAGTGGGTGTGGTGGGCATCATGTTCGCGCTCGAATCGGCCTGATTGCCGTTCCATGCGGCGGAAGCGAAGATGCCGCCCACGGCCAGGATCGCGGCGACGAATCCGGTGGTGATGATTTTCACCGGCAGTGACACTCGCGCGCGTGATTTCTCGGCCAGCGTGGCAGTACGGGAGTTCATGGCCGCCGTCTTCAACCGGGAGGACGGAAGTGGCGGCGTGATGACAACAGCAGAGGGGAGCGGGGAACCTTGCTCGGCCACGATTTCGGGGCTCGAATGGAGCAACCCGGCGATCAGAGTCGCCTTCACCTGAGCCGGACCGGACACATCAGGCACCGTGGTGACGTCCAGCAGTTCTGCCGAGCGGGTCAGGTACTCGCTGAATTGAAGGTACGCCTGATCGATGGTTCCGGCCGCACTGTCAGGATCGATGGTCAGGTCGTTGACCAGTTGATCGGGCGTCCAGCCATCGACGTACTGGTGCCAGACAATGGATCTGTTCAGCTCGTTCATCGAGTAGAAAGCCCAGGAGACTGCCTTGTGCATCGGTTGAGGCAGGTCGCGTGCCCCGGCGTCATGGAACCATCCCGCCAGGAAAGTGCTGATGCGAATGTGTTGTTTTTCGGCTTGGGCCAGCCGCCGCCGGAAGCCGGAAGCCACCAGGTGCGTCAGCCGTGACGACTCCGCGCCGGCTGTGCGCGCCGCGATGTACACAGCCGTGTAGTAGCGGTTCCACAACTGGACGATCGCCTCAGAATCGCTGAACCGGGCCAGCACCATCAACCGGATGTCCGACTCCACAGCCTGGTGAGGATGCGCGCCCTCCGCCAATTCTTCATCATCCTGGCTGGGTCCCCGGTCGGTCGCGTCGTCGTCCGCCTCAGCCGTGGCGTCCAGGTCGGCCGGGTTCTTGGCTATTTTCTCGTCCAGTACGGCCTTGGCGGTCTGAGCAGTGTTCCCAGGTACCTTGCCGGATTCTGGCGCCTTGGCAGGAGCAGCCGATGCCTTGTCCCCTGTGGCGGGCTTGGCCGGGGGCTTGGCGGCAGGCTTGGCAGCCTGTGCAGCAGCCGCAGGCGGGTTAGCCGGTTGAGCAGGTGTCTTGCCAGCCGGTACGGCGGCCGGTTTCCCTGCTGCGGGCTTGGCGGGTGTCTTCCCAGCGGCCGCGGGGGCGGCGGGTGTTTTCCCAGCGGGTGCCTGGGCCGGTGCCTTGTCAGTCGGAGGCGTGGTGGCGGGTTTGGCGGGTGTCTTGTCAGCCGGTGGCGTGGTGGCGGGCTTGGCGGGGGCTTTGTCAGCGGGTGTGGGGGCGGCGGGTTTCTTCCCAGCGGGTGCCTGCGCTGGTGTCTTGTCAGTCGGTGGCGTGGTGGCGGGTTTGGCGGGGGCTTTGTCAGCGGGTGTCTGGGCAGGTGTCTGGGCGGGTGTCTTGTCAGTCGGTGGCGTGGTGGCGGGCTTGGCTGGTGTCTTGTCAGTCGGTGGCGTGGTGGCGGCAGGTTTGGCCGGTGGCTCGGTTGGCTTGGCTGCTGTGGTGGTAGCAGTGGCGGGCTTGTCGGCGACCGTTGCGGCGGTGTCAGCCGCACCTTTGCTTGGCGTGACGGTTGCGGCCGGATTGTCCGGCTTGGCGGGTGTCTTGTCTGCCGGTGTTGTGGCGGGTGGCTTGCCGGGTTCCTTGGCTGGCGGTGTTGTGGCGGGTGTCTTGTCTGCCGGTGTTGTGGCGGGTGGCTTGGTTGGTGCTGTGTCCACTGGTGCAGTCGTGGATGCCGGTTTGGCCGGTGTGTCAGGTTGGGCCGCCGGCTTGTCTGTGGTGACGGGTTTGTAGGGCGGTTGAGCTGCAACGGGTGCCTGGTCAGCCTGCACAGCGTTGACAGCCGGTGGTTTCTCTGGGGTGGCACCAGGTTTGTCCGCAGCGGGCGCTGGAGCAGGTGGCTTAACCGTACTGACCGGTGCGGCATCGGGTTGGACGGCTCTGACAGGTGTGCTGGGTGTCGTGCCAGCCGGTGGTGCCGCGCCGGGCGGTGTCTGGGGGGGTACGGCGTGGGTCGGTTGGGCGTGCGTGGCGCCAGAGTCGAATGCCCTCAAAGGGGGCGCCGGTGTCTTGTCGGTTTGGCCGGTATCGGGGCTGTCGGCGTCAGGGTGCGCGTGACGGGGGACTGGATCACCGTTCATGGCTGTCCCCTGTTGTCAATCCCGTTGCCAAACTGATCATTGTGACGAAACCTCGTACTTACCATTGTATCAAGCAGGTGTTAATATTCATCCGGGAATTTGGCTCGTCACACCAGGACGGCTTAGCCTGAATCCACCGATCGCTTGCGTCGCGAGCGCCCCCAGATGGGTGCCATGGGCACAGCGACAACGCGAAGGCAGACTGGATGTCTGTTAAGCGGGGGCGATGGGGCCAGGGCGCCCATCTAGGGCCGCGCGGCAGCCGTGGATCGGTGGATTCGGGCTCAGTCGTCAAGCAACTGGTGACATGCGGGTACGCAAAAACGCGGCTGCCGGATTGCGCAGCCGTTGAACCAGTTTTCTGGAGCATGAATCCCACTGTCCCTCCCCGATATGGTGATCGTGGATCGCTCAACCCCACAAGACAGCATACTTCATCACATCCTCAGTCATCGGCCAGGGATACCACAGTGATCTCAGTGGGCTGGACAGGCCCGCGAGTACGTGCCTGGATCGCCCTCCGGTCTGGCCCTGAATGGACGGCGTACTCTGGGAACCTGCTCCCCACAAGGGGGTGAAGGAGACCTGAGAATTGTTCACCTGCCGTTAACCTGGGTGTTGGTATGATCGCAAATGTGATGAAGAAACACGCTCAGAGGGTGTGAGATGCCCATTGAGCTCATTGTCCTCATTGTTGTCCTGACGGCTCTCGTCTTCGACTTCACCAATGGCTTTCACGATGCGGCCAACGCCAT
>WRFP01000029.1 GCA_009778725.1 Propionibacteriaceae bacterium | reverse complement strand
GCGCGACCCGAACAACAACAACAGACCATCGACTTTCACCTTGAACACCAAGGTCCAGAAGGACGAAATCGTCACCCTGGTGGCCGGCAATGGACGGATCGCGGTCAAGAATGCCGAAGCAGCGGTCGTGGGGGTCGCGGACGAAGGGGAGCCCGTCCGGTTGGGCAGTCACAATGCGAGTTTTTTCAGCGGCCGGGTCTATGCCTTCGTCATTGAGGTTCCCGAATCCTACAATCCTGCCACCCAGGTGACCACGCCACGCAAGGTGCAATTCGACGGTGTTCCGGCGTGGAATCCGGCCACCAGGACCTACGGGATGTACGATCGCGTCTCCCAGGAGTTCTTCGGGAATTCGAGTCACAACGGTTCTATGTTTGTCGGCACCATCACCGGCCCTAACGGATCCGGTGCTCCCCAGAAGAACCCAGATGAACCACCGTTTGCCGTGACTTTTACAGGTACGAACGGTATGGGCGAAAAGGTCTCAGTGCCGTGCGCCGACCCCAAGGTCGTGACAAGCGGGCACGGGACCTGCGTGGTGCCACCGTCCATGTTCGGAGGTGATGGGGCAGGTGTGGCAGAAGTCACCGTCACCTGGCAGGGCGCGACCGGGGCCACCCACACCGTCTCGAATCTGACCTACACGTACCGTCCCAATCCACCGACCGTGACCTCGCTGGTCCCGTCGGTGGGGCCGATGACCGGGGGTGGCGGATGCACAGTGACGGGCACCCACTTCGTCACCCTGCTCGATGCCCTGGGCCTGCCCAACCAGGTGATCACCACCGGTGGGCCTCCAGGGTCGCGCCCTGCTGCCTGGACGGAGCACGACAAGACCGTGTACGGCTGGTTCAACCCCGAAACCCAGGCCCTGAGCAAGTACGACGATGTCGCCGGCGCCATGTTCGGCATCGTGTCCGGGGTGGAAACCCATGTCCCGGCCACCCTTCTGACCTTCGGCGCCCAAGCCGGGGGTGACCGAGTGAATGCCGCCGGTGTGACGGTGCGATCGGGTCTGGTGTTGACGTGTGACGCCATCCCAGCCCATGCGCCCGGCCCGGTTGACGTGTCGGTGACCATCAATGGGGTGGTGGCAGGAACGCTGGTTGGCAAGTATAAATACACGCTAGTGGGTGACCTTGAGGTGGTGAAGAAGGCCTGGCTGTGTCCTGCCGACGTGTCCACGTCGAACATCGGTCCGGATGACTGCACCGCGATCCTGGACGGGGGAAATGTGACGGCCGGCACTGTGGTGACCTGGACGTACACGACAACCTTTGTGGCCAAGAATGCCCTGGGCAACCGCGTCTCCATCGGTGGCCACGTCTTGACAAATGTCACTGTGCACGACGACCAGATCGGAGATGTCTGCACTCATCCACAGATGTTGGCCAACAAACCATATGTCTGTTCCGCAGCCGGGCCGATTCTTCTGCGCTAAGAGGACCCAGCCTTTTTTCAGTCCAGCATCCCTTGGGATCTTGGAATCTGCCTGGCATCATTGTATGACTGCCCGCATGCCCCGTCCGGGCCGGAAAGTCCAGTGTTACCAGCAAGGAAGGTTCCTTATGAAACCGTCATGGGCAAGAAGAATGTCCGGTCACAAATACCGTGCCATCGCATTGTTTCTCATGATCTCCGGCTTGCTCCTCACCACCACTGGGATGTGGACCAGTGTGAACCCACCCGCCAGTGCCGATGATGGCGTCGCCATTTCGCCTGACTCGGGCCTCGTCAAGGGCGGCGGAGTGCTGGACATCACAGGCCCTGACCTGGGCTTCCCAACTAACATCAACGGTTACAACCCAGTGCCTTACATACAGTTCGGTAGGCTCGCTTCGGGTGGTGGAGATGCATTCATCGACACGGGCATTCCCTTTAAAAAGGAAACTCTCGTGACGACAACATTTAGTCTCACGTCAACAGCGATACAGCAGACTGTCTGGGGTGCCGTCAAGGATACTCTGACCGCATACGTGATGATGAACGTAGCGACCTCGACATCCATGTACGCGAGTTACTATATTGCCCGTGATCCAAGCAACAACTATAGTCCATCATCATGGAGTTTGAGTACCCTGTTTAAGGTGGACCAAATGATCACTTTGATGGCAGGCAATGGAAAGATCTCCCTGAGCGACAAAGACTCAGCAGTTATTCGGCTCGGTGACGAAGGTTCTCCAATCCGGCTCGGCAGCCACAACGCAAGCTTTTTCACCGGCAGGGTTTATTCCTTCACCATTGAAGATCCAGAAGTCTACAATGCACAAACACAGCAGACTACTCCGCGAACCGTGCTCTTTGACGGTGTACCCGCATGGGATCCGAACACCAAGACTTATGGCATGTACGACAACGTTACCCAGACGTTCTTCCGTAACTCGAGTTACGACGGTGCCAAACTCCAGGGAACCATCCTAGGCCCAGATGGACCCGGTGGTCCGATCATCGACCCCAAAAACCCACCATTTGCCGTGACCTTCACAGGCCAGGACGGCATGGGCAATACGGTCTCCGTGGATTGCACCGACGCCACTGTTCTGACAAACACACACGCCACATGCACAATCCCGCCGTCCATGTTCGGAGGTGATGGAGGAGGCGAGGCCACCGTCACCGTCGCGTGGAAGGACACACCGGGAGTCAAAAACACCTCGTCGTTGACCTACAAGTACATCGCCAGTCCACCGACCGTGACCTCGCTCATCCCGTCGGTGGGGCCGATGACCGGAGGTGGCCGATGTACGGTGACGGGCACCCACTTCGTCACCCTGCTCGACGCACTGGGCCTGCCCAACCAGGTGATCACCGAAGGGGGGCCGGCCGGGTCGCGCCCTGCTGCCTGGACGGAGCACGACAAGACCGTGTACGGCTGGTTCAACCCCGACACCCAGGGGTTGAGCAGGTACGACGATGTCGACGGCACCATGTTCGGCATCCTGGCCGGTGTGCCAGCCCCGGTGTCTCCCACCCTTCTGACCTTCGGCGTCGATGCGGATGGTGACCCCGTCAATGCCCACGACGTGACGGTGCGTTCGGGTCTGGTCCTCACGTGTGGCGCCATCCCGGCCCATGCGCCGGGCCCGGTGGACGTGACAGTGACCATCAACGACAAGGTGGCCGGAACACTGGTTGCCAAGTTTGAATACACCCTGGTCGGCGACCTCCAGGTGGTGAAGAAGGGCTGGCTGTGTCCCGAGGGCTGGGGCGATCAAGATGTCGGCCCGACTGTCTGCACCCCGATCCCCGACGGCGGGAATGTGGTCGGCGGCACCATGGTGACATGGACGTACACCACCACCTTTGTGTCCAAGAATGCTCTGGGCCAGGTGGTCAACTTCAAGGGCGCCGCACTGTCAGAAGTCACTGTGTATGATGACAAGATCGGGTACATCTGTACTCATGACGACCTGGTGGTCAACACGGCCTACGTCTGTTCCGCGACCAACTCGGTGGACGTGCCGGTGACCACTGACTGAAAGGCTGCTGTGTCTGATATCGCCGTCGTCTGGGTGGCACTGGGCACCCCGGACACCCCCACCCCTCGTGACGTGCGACGATACCTGCGAGAGTTTCTGACCGACCGGCGCATCGTCGAAATGAACCCACTGGCCTGGCGGGCGATCCTGGAAGCCTTCATCCTGCCCCGCCGCTCCCGGGTCTCGGCCAGCAAGTACGCCTCCGTGTGGTACGACCAGGGTTCGGCCCTGCTCATCCACACCCGCGACCAGGTGGAGGCCCTGTCCTCCGCCTTGGCGCAGGAGGGCATCAACGTGCGGGTCGAGGCCGCGATGAGGTACGGACAACCGAGCCTGGCCTCAGTCCTCGACCAGCTACGCGCCGACGGAATCCGCCAGGTCCTGATCGCCCCCGCCTATCCCCACTATTCTCAGACCACGGTCGGCAGCGTGTACGACGCCGTGGCCAGGTACATGCTCGCCTCCCGCGACCAACTGGAATTGCGTTTTATCCGCTCCTTTCCGACCCACCCGCTGTACATCGAAGCCCTGGCCCGCCGCATCGAGGCCACCTGGGCCTCCGAGGGCCGCCCAGACTTCGACAATGGCGATGTCCTGCTCCTGTCGTACCACGGAATCCCGGTCACGATGGCCGAGGCCGGGGACCCCTACCCGACTGAATGCCAAGCCACCACCCAGGCTCTCCGCACACGCCTGGGCCTCGACGAAACAGCTTGCCAGATGACCTTTCAATCGAAGTTCGGCCCCGCCGACTGGCTCACCCCCGCGACAATCAACACTGTCACCAAACTGGGCTTGGCTGGTGTCCCCCGGGTCGACGTGGCCTGCCCCGGCTTCGCGGCCGACTGTCTGGAAACCCTGGAAGAAATCGGTATCCTCAACCGCGAGGCCTACTTCAACGCCAACGGCCACACCGGGAAATTCGTCCGCATCCCCTGCCTCAACGACGATCCCGTATTTGTTTCCGCGCTCACAGACATCGCATGCACCCATCTAGCCGGATGGTTGTAAACCAGGCGAACCTCACCCGATATAAACCCGGGCCACCCGTTCGCTGATCCCGCAGAGGATTTCGTACGAGATGGTGCCCGTCAAGACCGCCAGATCTTTGGCGCTGATGGTTTCCCCAGAATCGCGCCCGATCAGCATGACTTCCTCGCCGACCCCGATCTGTGAGTCGGGACCGAGATCGACCATCATCTGGTCCATGCACACCGTCCCGATCTGCGGAAAGCGCCGCCCCTGGATCAACACTTCGGCCTTGTTCGACAGGGCTCTCGGATAGCCGTCGCCGTACCCGATCGCCACCGTGGCAATCCTCGTGTCGCGCGGGGCCACCCAGGTGCGCCCGTAGCTGACCGTCTCGCCCGCCCGTACTGTTTTGGCGAAGGAAACATGACTGATGAGCGACAATACAGGTTGCACATCCACGGGTGTCTCCGCCGCTTGGGGATAGCCGTACGCCAGAATTCCCGGCCGAACCATGTCGAACCAGGCATCCGGATGCCGCTCGATCGCTCCCGAATTCGCGGCGTGCTTCAGCTCGATGCCCCGTCCGAGCGCCTCCTCGATTCCGCTCAGAGCCTCGCGGAACTGCCAGATCTGGCGAGCCGTGAAGTCGTCTTCCAGGGGATTCTCCGAGGCGGCGAAGTGGGTATAAACCCCTTGGAGATTCAAGAACGCTGACTCTTCGATCAACTCCGCCAGCCTCGGGGCCAACTGCGGCGGGCACCCGATGCGGCGCATGCCGGTGTCCACTTTCAGGTGGACGTTCACCCGGGTCCCCATGGTCTCAGCCGCCGCGCTGGCCGCCCAGATCGTGACCGGGTCGACCACCGTCAGTACCAGGTCAGCATCGATCGCCCTTGTCAGCTCGTGGGTCTGAACAGGGGAGAGCTTGAGGATCGGGAAGGTGATGCCGGCCGCCCGCAGGCGTACTCCTTCGTCAACCGTCGCCACGCCGAACCAGTCGACCACCGAATGTTCCTGGAGGAACTGGGCCAAAGGAGCGGTCGGGGTCACTCCCGCGTGCTGGGTCAGGCCATGTCCGTACGCGTTTGCCTTGATCGGCAGCAGGATCTTCCGAAACTCGACGTGGTGGCGGATGGCGTCAAGGTTGCTTTCGAGCAGGCTCAGGTCGACCTGCGCAAAAGTCTCGAACCCATCCATGCATCCTCCTGGCAACAACTTCGCACTATTCTACGTGACCGGCACAATCATGGCGTCGATGTTGGCTCCTGGCCCGTGCGACGTGGCGCGCCGTCCTCATTTAGACTGGGCAGTGTGAGCCAGACACCAGCGGCAATGAGTTGCTACCGCCATCCCGACCGGCCGACCATGATCACGTGCAGGCGGTGTGGCAGGCCCATCTGCGGTGAGTGCATGGTGCCGGCCCCGGTCGGCTTCCAGTGTCAGGAGTGCGTGAAGCGCCACACCCGTGCCACGCGGCAGAACCAGGGTGTGTTCGGCGGTGAGGTGTCCCGCAACCCGCGCCAGACCTCGATCATCCTGATCGCGATCAACGTGGTCGTGTGGGGCGCCATCCAGATGGCAGGTTTCGTGAATCTGCAAACCAAGCTCGTGGAGTTCCTGGGTCTGATCCCGCAGGGAATCTGCCTGGCAACAGACAATCCTGCGCAATACTATCCAGGTGTGACCCAGTCCTCTTGCCAGATGATGAGCGATGGGACCTGGATGGCCGGGGTCGCCACCGGCGCCTGGTGGCAGGTGTTCACCTCGATTTTCACACAGGTGACGATCATGCACATCGCCATGAACTGTCTCACCTTGTGGTTCCTCGGACCGACGTTGGAATCGTACCTCGGGCGGGTCCGTTTCCTGGTGACCTACATGGTGGCCGGGCTGTTCGGGTCGCTGGCCGTCTGCTGGCTGAGCGATCCCGCGTCGACATCGTACGGCGGGTCAGGCTCGCTGTTCGGCCTCATGGGAGCCCTGCTGATCATCTTCTGGCGCCAGAAGCAAGACATGAAACAACTGCTGATGTGGTTGGCCCTCAACGTCTTGATCACCTTCATCGGCGGGGGAATATCCTGGCAGGCCCACATGGGCGGTCTGGCAGGCGGTCTGCTGCTGGCTCTGGTGTGGGCACTGGTCCCGCAGTCGCAGTCGCGCAACCGTACTCAAGGGCTGATGATCGCAGCCCTGGTGGTCGTGGCCGGAGCCGGGATCGTGGCTAGATCCGTTGCCTTAGCCTGACAGTGCTCGTCACTCGATCGTGCAGATCGGCTGGCCTTCCTTGACGGTTGCACCCTCGGCCACCAGCGGTTCGAAGACGCCGCCCCGGTCGGCCACCACGGGCATCTCCATCTTCATCGCTTCCAGGGTGCCGACGCTCTGGCCCGCCTCGATGACGTCGCCGGCTGCCACAGCCCACTTGGACAAGATTCCGTTCATGGCTGCGGTCAGACCGGCATGGGCCGCCTCCGCAGTACCCTTCTTGGCCACGGGCGCTCCGCCACCGGATCCCAGCAGTGACACGGGGAAGCCCAGGCGAATCCACTTGCCGTCCACCTCGAACCATTCGCGTACGATGTCCTCGGCATGGACGCCGGCCGGCATGGGCTGGGCCAACTCCTCCAGCCAGTCGCATTCGGTTTCGATCCAGTTGGTGTGGATGGTGAAGTCTTCGGGAGTCTGAGCCGCGAAACCGGGTTCGAGCAGGACCCGGCGATGGAAGGACACCAGGGTGGGAATCCCTTCGATGATGCACTCTTTCATGGCCTGGCGTCCGCGGGCGATGGACTCGTCACGGTCGTTGCCCCACACGATGATCTTGGCGATCATGGAGTCGAAATCCGGGTAGATGGTGCCCTCGGCGCCCACTCCCGCGTCGACACGGGTGAAGGGGCCGCCGGGAACGTCGAAGCGTGACATGTGGCCGGACTGGGGCAGGAAGTTGCGCCCCGGGTCTTCGGCGTTGATGCGGAATTCAATCGCGTGGCCGTGGGACGGCACGACATCAGGAAGTTCGTCGATGCCCTGGCCTTCCGCGACCTTGAACTGCCAGATGACCAGGTCGAGCCCGGTGGTCCGCTCAGTGATCGGGTGCTCCACCTGAATACGGGTGTTGACTTCGAGGAATGACAGCAGACCATCCGAACCGAGCATGAATTCGCAGGTGCCCACGCCCCGGTAGTTGACGGCTTCGCCGATGGCCCGCGATGCTGCTACCAGGCGGTTGAATTGTTCGTCGGTCAGGAAGGGAGCCGGAGCCTCTTCGAGCACCTTCTGGTGGCGGCGCTGCAGTGAGCAGTCGCGGGTACCACACACGACCACACGGCCCTTGCCGTCGCCCAGGATTTGGGTTTCGACGTGACGGGGGCGGTCGACGAAACGCTCGACATAGCATTCGCCGCGGCCGAAGGCCGAGATGGCTTCGGAGACGGCCGACTCGAACCGGCGTTCCAGTTCCTCGGCCTTGTACACGACTTTGAGCCCGCGTCCGCCGCCGCCGAAAGAAGCCTTGATCGCGATGGGGTAGCCGTACTGTTCGGCGAAGGCGCGTACTTCTTCGACTCCGGCGACCGGACCGGGCGTGCCGGGAACCAGGGGCGCACCGACCTTCTGGGCGATCTGGCGCGCGGCGACCTTGTCACCGAGCAGGGCGATGTTCTCCGGGGTCGGGCCGATCCAGGTCAATCCGGCGTCCTCGACTGCCTGGGCGAACTCAGCTCGCTCGGACAGGAAGCCATATCCGGGGTGGATCGCGTCAGCTCCCGACGCCTTGGCCGCCGCCAGTATTTTCGCCTGGTCAAGGTAGGTTTCCAGGGCCGTACGTCCCTCCAGGCAGTACGCCGAATCCGCCAGCCGTACATGCTGGGCATCGGCATCCGTGTCAGAGTACACGGCCACAGACTCCAGTCCGTAGGATGCGCACGCCCGAATCACACGAACCGCGATCTCGCCGCGATTCGCAATCAGCACCTTCTTCATTAGGGGGCTCCTTTCCCAGGATAACTATAGATGACATTCGCCAGCCTTCAGATACGAGGTGCCTTTTTAAGAAAGGACGATTGGACCTTAAGAAAGTGGGCTGGTTTCCTAAAGATTTCCGTTCTCGGTCATCAGTGATCTGAGGCATCAGTATGATAGCAACTGGGGGGGATAAATGCCCCTTTCACTTCAATCAAGGAGAGGAGGAGATGATGGATTTTTCATCTCTGTTGACATCATTTCAAAGCCTATTTACGTCGATGCTTCCCATGCTGCTGCAGTTGCTTAGCGGGCTGTTCGGAAGCTCAACCTCGGTGATGCCGGCTGTGCCGACGATCCAGTTGCCGACGATTCCGGGACTGCCGTCGATCTTCGGATAAGGTCATCAAGACCACAACATGGGCTGGGTCAGGTCAACGACCCAGCCCTTTGTTGTGCCCGAGATCCGGCACATCACTTGTGGTACTCGAAGTGCCAGGGTTCGTGCGGGCCGGAGCCGCCGTCAACCGCCCAAGCCGGGTTGCTCCAACCGTACGTCGGGCCATTCGCCTTCATCCACTCGTACTTCGGCTCCCCGTAATTCCACTGCTTCCCCTGTTCAGTCTCACGGTAATCGGGCAAGTCAACCGCGATTCCCCAGCCATGATTCGAAAATCCGGGGGTGGCCGCGCCGGCACCGTAGATAGCCTTCATCTCGACCTGTTCGTCATAGGTCCTGTACGACAAGTCGATCGGGATGTCTTCTCCCCACACTTTTTTATAGACCGCGTCGAGCTTCATCCAGGCGGCCTCGGCGTCGCAGCGCAAGAGTTGCTTCGTGTCGTACGGAACCGGGCAGAGTGTCGCCGGATCCAGGTCACCATTCTTCCCCGTGTAAACGTGGATCGCCGCCACCGCGGTGTCGACTGCCGCCGCCGCTGCCGACAAAGTGTCGTCGGCCAGCACGATCTGGCCCATCTGGTCGTCGATGCTCTTCCATCCCGACGTCGGTATGGTTATGGCCAACACGGCGGTTGCCGCGTCCATCTGGTTTGACAAGGTGGTCAGCAGATCCTGGTCGACCGGCTTGTCATCAGCGCTCGCGAGCGAGGCTTGGGCCGATGTCAGTGCCGTCTGCAGGTCGTCGCGTGCCGACTGGTTCTGTTGTCCGGCTGCCAGTTCGGCAGCGGCGTTCTTGGCCGCCCCCAGAGCAGCGTTCATGTTGGCGACGGCCTGGTCGAGTTGGTTGACACACTGATTCAGCGAGTCGGGCATTGAGGTGGCCGCACTCAGCGAGACGATGGCCGGATTCGCCGACGCGTTCGTCTGGTCCGACAACCCGATGATGGTCTGAGCCGGATCGAGCATCGCCTGAGCTGATGCCATCAGGGTACGGCACTGGTCCTGGTCCTGGTTCGCCGCCGTCACCGCAATGGTGTCAGCCGTCAGCCAGGTGGTTGAGTACGCCTGTTCTGCCTGGGTCGCCGTGTCATCGATGGGGGTGGCGTCCGTTGTGCCAGTTGGGTCCGCGGTCGCGTCGGCAGTCTGCTGCGCCTGAACGCTGTTCGCGGTCAGGCCGTTGGTGGACCCTTGCTGGTCCGACGCGGAAGTACTAGCATTGTCGCTGTCTTGCATCGTGCCGGTCCCGAGCGCCTGGTTGATTGCCAGCCCAGACGAGTCCAGAGCGGCAGATACAGTATCGATAGCCGAGCGAAGAGCCGCTGCGGTCGCCGGGGCCGCCTGATCCAGCGGCTTGGGGGCCAGCGAACGTGGGGCCAGGATGACCCCGGAGACGATTGCCGCAACGACGCACAGTCCTGTGATCAGTGCTTGTGCGATCCATGAGCGGGGCCCCCCCGGAATGGTTCCACGAACGGTGATGGACTCGGTGCCGTAACGGTTCTCGGAAGCGCGTGAATCGTCCGGATCCGTCATAATAATCGATCGTACCACCGTACTCAAAAACAACTGCTATTATTGACTCTCAGGAAGCCCGTTGTAGGGCGTCTCCGGATTCTGTATGATATCCGGAGAGGGGGGAATTGACCTCCACCTTGGAGGCATCCGACCTCTGATGTGGCAGGATCAAATCGTACTGTCAAAGTGAGGAGAGGAGGGGAAACCATGGACTTCACAACTTTCTACAACAACCTATTCCATAGCCTGTTGCCGACGCTGATGCAGATGCTGACAACTCTGTTCCAGAGCTGGAATGTGAAATAACGACATTACCCAATGCCCGGGACTCCACGAGAGTCCCGGGCATTGTCGTGTCCGGCCGTCCAAGGGCGGGCCTGGCCGGAGCGGATCACCACTGCTTCCCAGGGGAGGAGGATGCCGTCGAGGGTGCGACGTCCGGTGTTGGAGGCCACGCAGATCGGGGGTTGGACGGGGTCTGATCCGGTGGTGGGGTTGTTGGTGCCGGCCGTCGTGGAGGTCAGCCAGGGTTCTTTCAGGCGCCGGGTCTTTCCGGAGAGGTTGAGCCAGACGGTGTACGCCGGGTCTTGGGCCTCCTGATGGTCTCCGGTGGGTTCCTGGACGGGGGTACGCCGGTAGGCCATGACGTGGTCGTCGGCGTGCACTGGCTCGAATCCGCCGCGGCTGAGGGTGTCTGACGACGCGCGCAACCGGATCATCTTGCGGTAGAAGTTCAGCACCGAGGATGGGTCGGTGGTCTGGCGGGCATGGTTCAGCCAGACCGAGTTGGAGTTGAGACCCAGCCAGGGTTCTCCGGTGGTGAAACCTGCGCCCAGGGCCGAGCCGTTCCATTGATACGGAGTACGGGCGTTGTCCCGGGAAGCAGTACGGATCAGCCACCACCGTACTTTCTGGGGGATCATGGCCCGGCGCATCAGGGTGTCCATGGTACGGCTCTCGACATCGTCGAGGTCATCCAGCGATGAGAAATCACCATTAGTCATTCCGATTTCTTGGCCCTGGAAAATGAACGGCGTACCCCTCAAAGTTAGGAGCAGGACAGCGAAGAGCTTGGCACTGCGGGACCAAAATTGCTTGTCATCACCGTAATGGGAGACGATGCGCGGCTGGTCGTGGTTCTCGAGGTAGACCGCGTTCCACTCCAAGCCCTGTTGCCAGGTTGTCAGGCGGTGGAGCAGTGTGGCCGCCCGGAAGGGCTTGGGCCCGTAACGCGCGAACAGGCGGTCGACCTCCAGGTGGTCGAAATAAAAGACCAGATCCAGTTCGCCCCGCTCGGTGTCACAGAGGTCCTTGGCCTCCTGCAGGGTCACCATGACCGTCTCTCCCACGGTGAAGGCGTCGTACGGGTCCAGGACGTCGCGGCGCAGTTCCCTAAGAATTTCGTGGGTGCCCGGTTGTGCCTTGTAGTGTTCCAGTCCTCGCAGGATCGCGAGCCCGTCGCCGTCGTCGAGTGAGGTCTTGTAGAGCAGGGAAATCACGTCGCAGCGGAACCCGGCCACACCGCGGTCGAGCCAGAAACGCATGATCTGCTTGATCTCGGCGATCACGGCCGGATTGTGGTAGTTCAAGTCGGGTTGCTTCACGTCGAAGAGGTGGAGGTAGTACTCCTGGCGCCGGTTGTCCCATTCCCAGGCCGATCCCGTGAAGAAACCGGTCCAGTTGTTGGGAACCTTGTCGTTGGAGTCTGCCGGACGCCAGATGTAATAGTCCGTGTACGGCTCGATGCGCGCCCGGCTGGCCTGGAACCACGGGTGCTCGTCCGAGGTGTGGTTGATGACAAGGTCCATCACGATCCGGATGCCCCGCTGCTCGGCGGCAGCGACCAGGGCGTCGAAGTCTGACAAGGTACCGTAACGGGGGTCGATGTCACAATAGTCGCAGATGTCGTACCCATTGTCGGCGTCCGGCGAGCGGTACAGCGGGGACAACCACACCGCAGTCACCCCCAAGGCTGCGATCTCGTCGAGCCGGGAGATGATTCCTGGAATGTCTCCGATCCCGTCCCCGTTGGAATCCTGGAAGCTGCGCGGATAGATCTGGTAGAAAACGGCTGTTTTCCACCAGGGGTCCTGGGGGAGTGCACGTCGCGGGCTGGGGGGGCTCCCGTACGTCGATTCTGGGCTCATGCCCTCAGTGTAGCGAGCACTTCCGACAAGCTGAGGTCACACCTTGTGGTCCGGCGTGGAGAGGAAAACCACCAGGCGTCTGAGGTACCCGGTGAACTGCTCGCGCTCGTCCTCGGTGAACAGGGACAAGATGGCTTCCTCCTGCTGGGCATGCTGGACCAGGGCATTGTCGATCACCCGGACGCCGCGCCAGGTCAGCGCGACGATGACTTTGCGCCGGTCGGTCTTATGGTGGGAACGGGTGACCAATCCCTGTTCTTCGAGGCGGACCAAGCGCTGGGTGACGGCCCCGGCGGTCACCATCATGGCTTCCGCCAGCTGGCTGGGCGTTTGCTCGTACGGCTCCCCACACCGGCGCAGCGCGGCCAGAACGTCGAAGGAGGGGAAGTCCAGCCCCGAAAACTGGAAGGATGCGCCCAGGCGTTCGTTGATCAGGGGTACGAGTCTGATGATCCGGCCCAGGATGCTCATCGCCGACAGGTCGAGGTCTGGACGCTGGCTCGCCCACTGGTCCAGAATCGAGTCCACAGCGTCCAGGTCAGCCGACTCGTTGGTGGCGCGCGGGGAGGTGTCAGGTTGCACAGAAGGTACGCGGGTGTGGGGGTTGTGCTTCCCCCGGATGTCAGTCGTCATAGCTGGTGGCTCCCGTCAATAGGGTGTCGTGGCGATAGGTGTCGTGTCGTTGGAGCGCAATGAGTAGTGCCACACCAGAATCCGCCGATTCATGGCTGCTACGCTGCCAGCGATCGGTGGATTCAGGTTATACCCCTATTTGTAACACGACTACGATACTGCTTCATAAATTGCCCGTAGAATGGGCCAACTCTACCTGTTTTAGCGGTTGTCCGCTGTCCCTGTGACCTTTCTCAGGGGAAATCCCTTGCATCATTGAACTATTTAGTTCTATATTATTACTTGTCTAAAGAATTTTGATGACTGGTGCCGTTCAATGACGGATTTTCTAGGGATTCACTAGCAGTTTGCCAACGGGGTCGGTGCGCAGTCTTCGCTGTATAGCACCAACATGAAATCTAGCGAAAGGGACTTTTGTGGCTACCATATCCAAGCAAAATGCCCAGACGCCGAAGACATGGTCACTCATCGTGGGCATCGTCGGCGTACTGATGCTTCTCGGCGGGATTGGACTGTATATAGGGGTATCGGTCCAGTTGACGTCGCAACACGCCTCGGTCAGTGTGAAGGACGCCGATGATCCGGGTCCGTACGCGAACCAGGAAATCCGTGGCCCGATCACGGCCTATGCGCAGATTCAGGTGATCCAGCATCACCTCAAAACCATCACCGGGGGCAAGACCTTCGGCCAACTCCCGTTGATTGCCACCTCTGATGGCAAGACATACAACGCCGATGTCACCCAGGCCACATCGACCGACGGGGAGGTCCACAAGAAGGGAGACCCCTTGTCAGCCTCCGATGCGAAGACCTACAGCGCGCGCAACACGGCTCAGCAGGCAGCCTTCCTGCAAGCCTCATTGCTGGTGTCCATCATCGCCTTCGGTATCGCGGTGATGATCGCCGGACTAGGCCTGATGTTCATTGTGATTTCGTACACCATCTTGGTGATCATCCGGATGAATGCCCGACGGGAATAAGTCTTTCCTCCCTCCCACCAATTCGCGCCCCGTCAGGAAACTGCGGGGCGCGAATTTATTCGTACGGAAAAGAATTGTCAGACCCACACCGTACACTGGAAACCATGAGGCGATTCCTTTCTGCCCTGGTGGCCTGTGTTGTGATGGTGGGTTTGGCCCTGGTGGCATCCCCGGCTCCGGCGGCCGGATCGGACACGGTCACCCGGTTCGACGTCGAGGCCACGCTCGATAATTCGGGTACGGCGACGGTCACCCAGACCATCGACAGGAACTTCGCCACGCCCGCGCACGGGATCTACGTCTATTTCATCACTCGTCAGGGGTACGACTCCTCTCACAACCGTGTCATCTCCTACTCCAACTTCCAGGTGTCGTCACCGACCGGTGCACCGGTGAACCTCCAGACCAGTCAACAAACGAACAACATCCAGTTGCAGATCGGGGACCCGAACCGAACGGTCTCGGGCACACAAACGTACGTTGTGTCCTACACGGTGAGCGGGATCATCAATCCGGATGTGGCGAGTTCGGGGCTGGATGAGTTGAACTGGACCGTGATCGGAACGGGCTGGGACGTGCCACTCACCAACGTGACAGTCACCGTTCATGGACCTGCCGAGATCAGCAAGACAGTGTGTTCGGCGGGTGTGAACTACTCGGGCCCCTGTGACGCCAACAGTTCCTCGGGAGCCACAGCAACGTACACTCAGGCGGTGATCCCCGTTGGCCAGGGCCTGTCGGTCGCCGCTGGATGGCCGGCGGGGACCTTTCCCACCGTGACGATTCAGTTGGTTTCCAACAGCTCCAATCCCTTCGACCTGACCAATGGCGGGGCGATTCCAGCGGGCGTGGCCCTCGTGCTGACGCTCCTTGCAGCGTGGCTCCTGGTCAGGATCAACCGGCGCGGGCGAGACGAGCAGTTCGCCAATGTGACCCCAGGGATGCTCCCGGCGGAGGGTGACAAGGTGGTGATCAAGCGTGCCGAAGTGAGGGACGGGGCCGTCGAATTCGCGCCTCCCAAGGGGATTCCCCCGCGGCTGGTCGGGGCCATCGTGCGTGAAGGAACCGACCAGGCCGACATCACGGCAACGATCATTGACCTCGCCGTACGCGGCTATATCCACATGGAACAGCAGGAGAATGACTCTTTCACGCTCACCCGGACCAACGCCGACCAGCACTTCCTCAACCCGGTCGACCAACACATCTATTCTGTGTTGTTTGAGTCGAGTCCGACGATCACCAGCAAGGCGATGTCAGCCGAGAGCTTCTATACGACCTATCAGGGATTCCAGGCCACCGTCGCGGAAGAATTCGATGCTCAAAATTGGTACAAGACCAGTCCCAAAGCGGTTGTCAGCGCGTATCGAGCCGGTGGGACCGTGATCTCGCTGGCTGGTCTGGGGGTTGCCTATCTGGGATTCCAGGCCGCGGCGAAAGGTGTGCTGGGGATCGGCTGGTTGGTCATTCCACTGCTCGTCCTGGGCGTGGGCATGCTGGCCCTGGCGAAGAGGATGCCCGTGCGTACTCCGGTCGGATCGGCGGTGGCCGTCCAGTCCTACGGCTTCAAGAAGTACCTCGAAACGGCGGAAGCCGACCAGATTCGCTGGGAAGAGGGGCAAGATATCTTCTCGCAGTATCTGCCGTACGCCATCAGCTTCGGTTGCGCCGACCGCTGGGCGAAAGTCTTCCAGGACCTTGTCGCCAAGGGTGCCCCCGTCCCCCAGCCGGTGTGGTACACCGGCAACTTCGCGTACAACTACATGGCGTGGGCCGCCATCACCCACTCCATCGGGAACATTGGCAATTCCTTCACCCAATCCGTCTCGCAACATGCGGCCGCCCAGGTCCAGGCAACCGGCGGCTCCATGGGCGGTTCCGCCTTCGGCGGCGGTTTCGGCGGCGGCATCGGCGGCGGTGGTGGCGGCCGCTGGTGATAGCGCGTCCCTATATGGGCGCCCTGACCCCATCGCCCCCGCTCAACAGACGTCCAGTCTGCCTTCGCGGTGTCGCTGTGCCCAGTGCACCCATCTGTACGGGAGGGTGAGTTCCCGAACAGTCGGGGGTACGCGTGAACAGTACATACCCACTGATGACACTCAGATAGTGTCGCTCGCGACGCAAGCGATCCGCATTCAGGTTTATTCATGTTGGTATGATGAAGTTTTGCCGCGTAATATCCAGATTGCGGAAGGGGGTAAAGCGTGATTTGCAGCAAGTGCGGGTTCGCATTCTCCGATTCCGTATCGGCGTGCCCCGTCTGCGCCACCCCCAAAGCCCATAGAAATCCGTGGGTTGATGCTTTCCCCATCGACGACACTTCAGGCGCCGTCTTGCCGTCCAATCCCTGGGCTGGCTACGAGTCCGATGAGCCCGCCACCAATTCAGCACCGGTGAAGACCGAGCAACACAGAAGCAATCCTTACTTGCCCCCTGACCAAGAGTCCCCTTCTCGGACCGCCCACAGCGCAGTGTCCAGTGATCCCGACGACAAGCCATCATGGCCGTGGACGACCGCCCAGGAACGGGCCCTGGCCGCGAGCCCGCCGGCGACCAAGCCCACCCCGGCGTGGCCCGCCGACCCCAAACCCCCCAAGCCAGCCCCGTGGCCCACCAGTCCAGCTGCCTCGTCGAGTACGTCGCAGGTCGTGGTCCCCCATGTCGTGGTCCCCAAACCCGTCATCTTGGACCCACCTCTGGTCGCCCCTCGCCCGCCCGTTGACACCCGGTCTTCTGCCGATTCCCGCTGGCCCGCCGATTCTCGCTGGCCCACCGACTCCCGTTCGTCTGTAGATGCCCGTCCGCCTGCTGACCCTCGTGTGTCTGCTGACCCTCGTGTGTCCGCTGACCCGCGCTCGCCTGTTGCCCCTCGTCCGTCTGCCGATTTTCGTTCGTCTGCTGACCCGCGCTTGTCGCCGGACTCGCGCTTGACTGCTGACCCTCGTCTGTCTGCTGATCCGCGCTCGTCCTCCGATTCTCGCCTATCTGTTGATCCCCGCTCGTCTGTCAACCCCCGTTCATCTGCGTCGTCAGCGTTCACTCCTGCGGGGTCGCCCGCGGAGACGCAACCCATGTGGGTCGCCGACGCCGTCTCCCCTCGCCGCGTACCAGCGCAGACGAGGCCGAACACAATGGACTGGGACACCCCCCTGCCCATGCCAGACTCGATTTTCCGTACCCCCGACACACCCCCCGAGCCACCGTCCTCCAACCGCCTCGCCGGCCCCGTACCGGCGACTCCCACGTTTCCGTCCTACCCGGCAGTACGAACCACCCCAGCTGACCCCGACGACGAAGGCGTCATCGAAGACGGCCGTACCCCCACCGACATCAACCGCAACATCGCCGACCGAGACCAAAAGAGCCTAAAACTAGTCTTAATCCTTGGCATAGGCCTCGGTGCCATCATGATCATCGCACTACTGCTCGTACTGCTGTAACCCGGATACACCGATCGCCGGCATAGCAGCCATGGACAGGATTCGGGTGCAAGTACTTCTGGTGCACCAACCCTGTGCATAACTTCCTACTGGTCGGGTTGAGGGTGTGGAATATAGATAACATCATCCATGCGTATGAGGGAGGGACCCGTGAACACTATGGACCGTGAACCAGGCACCAGGCAACGAAGACAAGCAGTTAACCCCGCGAGGAGGGTGTCATGACCAAAATGAAGTACGTTGTCACAGCCGTCGTAGCGGCCTGTGCCCTGACTGGGTGCAGCCCCGCAGGAGGTTCGTCGGCAACTCCGTCAGTACCGTCGAGCGTACGGGCGTCTTCGCCAAGCGGTACGCCATCTCCAACGTTTAGTAAGGACGATCAAGCGGCCATCAATGCTGTTCAAACGTATTTGCAGGTGTGGTCCCAGGTGAGTCAGGGCTTGCCGGATTCGGATATGAATGATATCCACACTGTGGCTCTGAGCCCGGATGACGGTGTTGTAGTCACGGTGTGGGAGCAGTGGAAGGACCAGGGGTTGCATCTCGTGGGCGCTCCCAGTTTCTATCCCTCGCTGGTGACTGTCGGCGAGTTGGACGACCAGGGTCAGCGGTATCACGTATACGGGTGCTATGTGATGGGCGATTCGCATCTGTCGGACGCCGATGGCAATCCCTCAGGGGACAAGAGTGCAGACAGAATACCAGCGATTTACGACGTGATCCAGATTCCCCAAGGCAAGTACTTCGTCTTCAACGAAAACAAGGACAGTGGGACATGCTGAGAGCGGTGTCGATTGTCGTTGGACTCTCACTAGTCGGCCTAGGCCTGTCATGGGCCTGTCCAGCTCACGCGGTTGGTGACTGCGTGGAGACCGTCACTATTAGCAGTAGTTACGGTGGAACAACTGTCACTGCTGTTGTGTCTTGTAGTGACCCCTCGGATCCTCCGGCATCGACATCCCCAGGGTCTGCCGCACAGGGGTCTACTCAGTGTTCCAGAGCGGATGGGCGTGAGGTGCCGTGCTGGCTGGGGAACGCGTGGTGGAACTCCAATCTGGGAATGTACTGTTTAGCAGTGGATGTGTTTGCGGATAGTCCCTTGTGGGATGGTCATCGGGATGTGAATGGCAACCCCAAGGGGACGTACTACAGGTGTGGGGATTCCGATACCCAGTGCCTGGCTGGGGGTGTGTACTATTGGCACGACGCTGCGGCGTCAACTCCGGCCAAACCAGGTGTTGATCCAGTGACCGTCGTGCGTTCTGCCGTGTCGTCTCTGGGCTTGCATGTTCCGACTGTGGGTACAGGTGCCTATGTCTATCCGGGCTACAAGCAGTG
>WRFP01000028.1 GCA_009778725.1 Propionibacteriaceae bacterium | reverse complement strand
TGAGGGGATGAAAGGGGCGGTGTCGCGGGCAGAACAGATCGTGGCCTCGACACCGGGGGCGATCCTGGCCCGCCAGTTCGACAATCCGGCCAACCCCGAGATACATCGCCGTACGACCGCTGAAGAAATCTGGGCCGACACCGACGGCCAGGTGGACATCGTAGTGGGCGGCATCGGCACCGGTGGGACTCTGACGGGGGTGGGCCAGGTCCTCAAGCAGCGCAAGCCCGGCGTGCATGTGATCGGGATCGAGCCGGCTGAATCTCCGTTGCTGACTCAGGGCAGCTCCGGCCCTCACAAGATCCAGGGGATCGGGGCCAACTTTGTGCCGTCTGTTCTCGATCGGTCGGTCATCGACAAGATCCTGACCGTACCATCGGACACCGCCCTCGACTGGGCCCGGCGAACTGCCCAGGTTGAAGGACTGTTCGTCGGCATTTCGGCCGGAGCAGCCCTGGCGGGAGCAGCCCACGTGGCAGCCAGGGAGCACGCGGCGGGCAAGACGATCGTCGTCATCATCCCTGACGGCGGCGACCGCTACATGTCCACACCCTTGTATTCATCCTTGATGGACGAATGATGAAAGGATGGTGAAGTGATGAAACCCAGGTGCATGTGCTGCCCATGCCGTTGCGGCCACTGCCTGTCCTCCTGTCTATTCTCACCTTTGAAGCTGGCGTTTAGGCTTGTCAAAAGGGTTAATGAGGATCTATCGGCAGCCATGCGCGAGGATCCCGCTGCCACGTCGAAGATGCTTGTCGCGTTGACGTACCCCGGGGTTCACGCCGTGTGGACCTACCGCGTGGCTCATCTGATGTGGCGCAAGAGCCCGTTGTTGCGCCCCTGGGCCAGGGTGTTGACGCATATCGCCCGGTTCTGGACCGGCATCGAGATCCATCCGGGTGCGACCATCGGGCGGCGCTTCTTCATCGATCATGGAATGGGTGTTGTCATCGGTGAGACGGCCGAGATTGGCGACGACGTCCTGATGTACCACCAGGTCACCTTGGGCGGGCGTTCGCGCGGCCGTTTCAAGCGGCATCCCACGGTGGGCAATCGCGTCCTGCTGGGTGCGGGCGCCAAACTCATCGGCCCCATCACGGTCGGAGACGACGCCAAGATCGGAGCCAACGCGTTGGTCGTCCGCGATGTTGCCCCGGGTACGGTCGTGGTCGGCATTCCCGGAAAGCACAAGATCGGCGACGTCATCGCCTGAGTCTTTGCGGCTCTCCCATGGCATGACTAGAGGGGATGCCCAATGGACATCCCCTCTAGTGTCGACGATTGTGTGTGGTGTCAGCGTTGTGAGCGGGCGAACCCGGCAGCTTCGGCTGTCTCCTCGGAGGAGAACCAGACATCCGAGTTGGTGCGCAGGTAACCCGCCGAATCGGGAAGATGGTACTTCATCGACCGTTCGTTGCCCTTGATCACATAGCCTTCGGGTGGGTTGGGGCCCGCATAGGACCCTTCGCCGTACGGATGGGACTCGGTCGTGGGCACCACGTGTTCTTCGGTGTCAGCCGCTGGATCTGCTTCGGGAGCCGGGTCGACCGACACGGTCTGGTCCGCGGGGACCTCATTGTGGGCTGGTACGTCAGACTGTTCCGGCGTTGGGGCTGGTTCAGCCACGGGCTGGGGCGTGACGTCGGTCTCGACCAGGACCTCGTCGATTTCGTAGTCGTCGTCGGGGTAGACGTACGGCTCGTCGGGTTCGTAGGCGGCCCAGTCGTCACGGCCACCCAAGAAGGTACGAACAGCCACGGCCAGTGCTCCGAGAATGGCCCCGACGGCCGCCACTGTGGCCACGGTCTTGGCCTTGCCGGCCTTCCTGGATTTGACTAATTCTCCTTGCAACGCTGCTATCGAAGCGTCGGCGCGCTGGTCTAACCGCTCGAGAATTTCTAGGGCCTGGTCGGCAGCGGCCGGTGTGACGGCGGCTTCATGGAGGACGTCGATCAGCTTCGGCAAGAGGTCTTCCTGAACGGTCTTTTGTGCGCGATCGATCGCCGGTGTCACCCGGTCGAGAGCGGAATTCACGGAGGGTTGCATCCGCTCCATGGTGTCGGCGGCGCGCCCTGCCGCCCGTCTGGTTGCGTCTTTGGCCGCCTGAAGCGCCTCATCGGCAACCGGGGCGACTTTCTTGGCGGCGGCATCTAGGAGAGGAGTGATCCGCTCGACGGCCTCATCCCATGCTGCGACGCCTTGTTCGGCGACAATTTTTGCCTTGTCAGCAGCAGTTTCTAGGAGATCTTCCTTGCGAATGATCATTGTTATCCTAACGTTTCTTACTCCGGGCGGAGTACTACAAGCTTACTGCGATCAGGACGCCCGGGAACCCTGACATGCCCCTGAAAAGGCTTGTACGGATAAATGCCGGAAATCGTGCCAGTACGCGGAGGAAGCAGTCATGCGTGCGTGCGTACTGGCAGAATAGGCGGTGCTATACAGTTCATCAGCGAAAGGGATCGAATGACTCAAGCAATTCTTCATACGAATCACGGGGACGTCCGTGTCGACCTGTTCGACGATCAGGCTCCGGTGACGGTGGCCAACTTCGTCGGCTTGGCGAATGGCACCAAGGAATACGTCGACCATGTCACCCGCGAGAAGAAGACCGGTCACTTCTACGACGGACTGATCTTCCACCGTGTGATCTCCGGGTTCATGATCCAAGGCGGCGACCCGCGTGGTGATGGCCGGGGCGGCCCCGGATTCGAGTTCGCCGACGAGTTCCACCCTGACCTCAGTTTCGACCGGCCGTACCTGCTGGCGATGGCCAACGCGGGACCGGGGACCAATGGTTCGCAGTTCTTCATCACTGTGGCCAAGACCCCGCACCTGACGCATCGGCACACAATTTTCGGTGAGGTGACCGATCCGGACAGCCAGAAAGTCGTCGACGAGATCGCCACAGTACGCACGGATCGCAACGACCGTCCTGCCGACCCCGTGGTGATCAACTCGGTCGAGATCAAGTAAATCTTCGTTTGTTACCTGTCGACGTACGCGCTCCGCGCGGGTGCGTCGACAGGTTTTTTCTGCATGCCCCGGTGGGGAGAAGACAGTTTGGTTTCACTGGCTGTGGACAGGCCACCCCCAGGTTCCGTCGATGGCCAGCAGGCGCACTCCTGGCTGTTCCATCCATCCTGCGATGAGTTCGGCTTCTTCGATGGATCCCGCGGGCATCCCTGGCAGGGATGGGATGACGGTGCGAGCCGTCGTGAGCGCGGTGTCAGCCACCCGCTGCGGATCATCGCCAGGCAGGGCGACTGCCGCGCCGGCCAATTGGGCGTACCGGAAAATGTGGATCTCCCAGGCGTCTCCAATCTGGTGAGCGGCCACGATCTGTGGGCAATTGGCCAGAGATTGCAGGCGGGCCTGGCGGCGAAGACCGTACTCGACAAGGGAGAATCTGTTCAGCGCCTCCTGGGCTTCCTCGTAGCGGTATTGTTCCGACAAGGCACTGACACCGGCCAGGCAGGCTTGGCGGACTGGGCGGATGTCACCATCCAGGCAGGTTCGCACCTGGTCGACCAGGTTGGCGTAGGAATCCAGGTCACGCAGGGTGCACGGCGCTGGGCAGGAGCCCATTTCGGCCAGCGCGCATGGCTCGCGCCCAGATTTGGGAGAGAGCCGGTCGCGGCAGCTGCGCAGGGGAAAGGCTTCACCAAGCCCAAGCAAGGCTTGTTCTGCTGGTTCCCGACCTGAGAAGGGTCCGAGGTAGCTGGCGGAGTCGTCGAGGACCCGTCGCACGACCGACCAGCGGGGGATGGGTTCGGCTGTCATCTTCAGCCATGTGTGGTGGGGGTTTTTGCTCCGGCGATTGTACGGCGGCTGGTGGGCGGTGATCAGCCGCAATTCGACGACGGCCGCTTCCAGGGCTGTGTGGCATTCAATGGCTTCGACTCCGGTGGCCAGCGCCACCATCTCGTCCATTCTGCGTCGCGACTCGGATGGGGTGAAATAGGTGGCCACACGCTGTTGGATGTGCTTCGACGTACCGACATATAAGTACTGCCGTCCGCGCTCGGCGTCGCGGACAAAAAAGTAGACGCCGGGGCCTTGGGGCAGGGTGTCGGTCCAACTGCGCTTCTGGCGTCTGGCTTTGGAGATCGTGTGCGAGTACTGAAGGAGGTCCTCCAGCGTGCGCACCTGTTGGTTGCCCACCCGCGATAAGAGCCCGTAAAAGACGTCGACGGTGGCCCGGGCGTCGTCCAAGGCCCGGTGAGAGGGGTGGATCGGAGTGGAGAAGTACGCCGCGAGAGTCTCCAAGCGATAGTTCCGCACTTCCTGGCGGCCGATGATCCGCCGGGCGAGAGTGACGGTGTCGAGCACGACAGTGGCGGGCCACTCGTACCCCAGGTTCTCAGCCGCGCGCACGATGAAACCCATGTCAAAACGTGCATTGTGCGCGATCATGACGCTCCCGCGGCAAAATTCGACCAGCGACGCGAAAACCTCCCGAAGACGCGGGGCGGAGGCGACGGCGGTATTGGTGATCCCCGTCAGGTGGGTGATGAATCCCGGGATCGCGATTCCTGGGTTGATCAGCGTCTGGAACTCGCCCAAGACTTCGCCTCCGCGGACTTTGACCGCACCGATTTCGGTGATCCGCGAATCGGCAGACACTCCCGTGGTCTCCAGGTCGATCACGCAAAAGGTCGTCTCGGCCAGGGTCAACTCGATCTCGTCGAGTCCTGGTTGGTTTGGCGCAGATGCTGGGTCCTCGCGCTCAGCAAAGAGCCAAGACGACACATCATTATCGATGCCAGAGGTGGCTGGGTCAGGCGCCCCACAGCTCCACCCACGTACTGGCGATGCTGTTTCGCGAGTACGAATCGATGAATCTGGGATGAAAACCATGCGCTCCACTGTAGACCACGGGTCCGACATTTTTTTGGGCCAGAGGGGGTCGATCCCGCGGCCGGAAAAAAATGTCGGAGGTACCTGTCAGGCTACTGGCATGAAGTCATATCTGATCGATTGCGACACCTGCCAAGGCCAGCCGGCCGAATGCGATAACTGTCTGGTGTCATTCATGGCCAATCCGGAATTCGGCCGACCCATCAGATTCAGTGAGGAGGAAAAAGATGCTTTGAATGTCATGGCCGATGTCGGCCTGGTCCCGCCATTGCGCCTTGTTGCGGGGTGAGGGCGGAGCAGTCACCAGATGACTGTCCTCCCGGCTTGAGCCGGCATTTTTCGATGAGTACGTAGTCGGGTCGTGTTGATGCTGTCTCAGAGTAGGTCACCGTGCCATACGGCTCAAGGAGCGTGCTGAAATACGCTGTTCCGAGCGAGGACGTGCTGGGCGGGTGATTCAGGTCAGGGACCGAATCCATTGGCGCAAGGCCCAGGTGGCGCGCACGTCGTCCTCGTTGTACTCCAGGATCCGTGTTCTCGCGGCCGCCCTGAGGTCGAGGGTGGGGGCGTGGACGGCATCGGAAAACCAGTACTGCGAGTTCAGACCGCTGGGATCGGGATCTCTCCACGAGAAGCCTGCTCCAGCTGAGGCGATAGCTTTCAGTCCGAGGCCGTCGATGCCGAAGAAGTTGTCTCTGACAGTGGGGAACATGTCAATGAAATGCTCACAGGCAAAAGCGTTGAGCCAGGCCAGGGCAGTGGAGTTTGGCTTGGCACGGGCGAATCGGCGCAAGGCTGATAGTTCGTAGTTGGAATAGTGCCACACCAGGACGGGGGTGTCGTCGTGAGAACTGACGACATCCATCAACCACGTGGCTGCTTCTTCAGCCACTTCGAGTTCTTTGTTCGCACTCAGAGAGGAGAATCGATGAATTGCGTGATAGACGGGTTCCTGGTCGCCCAGGCGGCGGTCGTGAACCAGAAACCCCCATAGGTAGACATGGTTCCCGGCCGAAGTTTCGATGTCCATGTCGATTTCCACCGGTGCCGAGGGAAGCCGGATGGGTCCCGCGGTGAGTCGTTCGTACTTGTCCCCCGAGGAGAGCAGTCGGCCACGCCGGGCGGCGAGTCTCAAGCGGGTTTCGGCGCCGAAACGGTGGGCCACGCGCGGCAAGTAGTCAGGCAGCAGAGTTTCGATATCAGTGCCTGTCAGGTCGGTGATCGTGGAAATCCCCAGACTCCGAAGCGTCATGATTTCGCGGGCGTCCAAGGGAGAGCGTTCGATCTTCACGGAGATGTCGTCGGTCAGTACGGCCTGGCATTGGGGCCACCACTCGCACATGTCGCACTCGCTGACGTGGACGGGCGAAGCCACCAGTTCGGGGGCGTCGTCGCGGTCGTTGAGCAGGGCGTGCGCGGCGACGCGGACGCGGAACCTGTGCTCGTGCTGGAAACGGGAGAGGGGACTGTACTTTCGCCACTGGCGTGAGGATGTGTACGAAAAAGCCCGCATGAGCTTGTCGTTGAGGTCCATCCAGGCGATGTCGCAGCCGAGGGCCTTGTCCTCGTGATCGGCGCCGATGACCGCACCCCATGGTTCTTCGGTCGCGAATCCGGCGAAGCCGAGCAGATGCCACAGGTGTGCCAGGTGGAGCAGGCTGTCCGACTGGGATTCGACGCGGTATCGATTCGTGCTCATTCGTGCCTGGTGTAGGAATGGATGGGCCAAAGTGGCGGTCAACTGTTTGCGCTCCCCCGGGGGTGCCGAACTGAGTACGCAACGGTCCTTGATGACAGCCGGGTGATAGAGCGGTACAGCATCCTGGTTGCTCTTGAACAGCACGTCAACGGATCCCCGGCGGTGATGGACCCAGTCGGTGGGCAGTTCCGCCGCGAGAATGATGGGTACGCCCTCGGACATCGCAGCGATGCTGGCCTTCATCCGTTCACGCGAATTCTCGATACCACTGAGGTCTGCAATCGAGTCGCGGTGATGGTGCAACAGATAGCGCACCACAGTGGCCCGGTGCTGGCTCATCTCGCGGAAACGTTCCACGAGATGAGAATCCACCACCTGTGGGTGCGGCAAGCGCGGGTTGAACGTGTTCTGGGTTTTCACCGGGCATGACGTGGCCGCGTACTGATCGAGTGCGAAGGAGGGCGTGAGCGCAGACATGGGTGATGTGTCGGCTGTGGGTGGGGAGTCATCCGCGGGCGGAACGTCGGCCGTGGGGTCAGTGTCATCCGTGGGCGGAAGGGACTGTGTCATGGCCGGATTGCCCGATGCATGGCGACGATGCCGCCGGTGAGGTTGCGCCACTGGATGTCTTTCCATCCGGTCTCCTCCAGCATGACGGCCAGACCGTGCTGGTCGGGCCATTCCAGGATGGAATCGGACAGATAGGAGTACGCCACGGCATTGCTGGACGCGATTGTGGAGACGATGGGCAAAGCGATGGACAACCACCGGTAGTTCAGCCACCGCATCAGTTTCGAGGTGGGTGTGGAAAACTCGCAGATGACCAGGGTGCCGCCAGAGCGGACGACCCGGAGCAACTCGGACAGGGCCTGGCTGGGGTCACAAACATTGCGTAGCCCGAAACTGGAGGTCGCGGCGTCGAAAACACCGTCGGCGTACGGCAGGTTCGTCGCGTCGCCGACGACGAACACCTGGTCGGGATGGCGTCGGTGACCGACGGCCACCATTCCCGCGGTCAGGTCGGTCGACACCACCGAAGCCCCGGACTGGGCGATGGCCGCCGATGAGGCCCCCGTACCTGCGGCCACATCGAGAATCAGTTCACCGGGCTGAGGTTTGAGCGCGTCGGCAACGGCCGCGCGCCAGCGCCGATCTTGGCCGAGGGAGGCGAGATCGTTCACCAGGTCATATCGAGGTGCTACTGCTGAGAACATTTCCGCCACATCGGTCGGATTCTTGTCTAGTTGTGCTCTCTTGCTGGGTTGGAAAAACCGCACGATCCAAGAGTGCCACGACTCGACGAGCAGGGGCAAAACGCTGCCACAATGCTCCTATGCCCACCGGATGGGAGCCTGGCCCTGCTCCGCAAGTAGTGTGTTTGTCCGCGAATATGGCTTGGAGCCGAAAAAACCGGTGTGGGCGGACAGGGGAGACGGGTGTGGACTGGCAATGACCGGTGTGCCCGCCAACAGCGGCGTCACCGATTGCGCATCCTTGCCCCACAGAATCGCCACCAGAGGTCCCCCGCGGGCAACAAGAGCTTCGATGGCGGCGGTGGTGACCTTCTCCCATCCCTTGCCACGATGGGATCCGGGCTTGCCCGGTTCAACTGTCAGCACCCTGTTGAGCAACAGGACACCTTGTTCGAACCACGGGGTCAGGTCTCCGTTGCGGGGAGCCTCAACCCCCAGATCGGCCGTCAATTCGGCGTACATATTCCTCAGCGAACCCGGCAGCGGGCGAACATCGGGCGCCACCGAAAAAGACAGTCCCACCGGATGACCAGGAGTGGGGTACGGATCCTGTCCGACGATCAGCACCCGCACATCGGCCAGAGGACGAGAAAATGCTCGCAAAACATTCGCACCGGCGGGCAAATAGCGCCGGCCAGCGGCCAACTCAGCCCGCAAGAAGTCACCCATCACGTGGATCTGGTCCTCCACACCGGACAGGGCCCGAGCCCAATCCTCAGCGATGATGTCTGTCAGTGGTGCCATGCCCGCCTTTCCACGACCTCAGTCTTCCCTGACCGGCTGCCCGGCGCCGGGCGGTCCACCATGTGGGTCGCCGATGACACCAGGGCTTCCGACCGGGGGCTGGATGGTCTTGGCTGTCAACGACGACAACACCACCCCGACAAGGATAATCGCTGCTCCGAAGGTCCAGGCCCAGCGGATGGACACGATGTCCATGGTGGCTCCTGCCACCAGCGGGCCGAGGATTTGCCCGATGTCTCCGGCCATCTGGTAGGCCGCGAGCCCCGAACTGGCCGTGACAGGGACGGTGTCGGCGAGCATGGCCTGGGCGGACGAGCTCGACGCGGAGGCCCCTGCCGCGTACAGACACATCAGGATCACCAAGGCGAGGTACGACCCGGTCAGCGCGAACCCGATCGAGATGGCCGCCGTCGCGCATCCGCCGGTCACCAGCATGAAACGCCGCCCCAAGCGGTCGGTGCCCCACCCGGTCAGAGGCAGACAGCAGGCCTGGACCACTGCCGCGATGGTGAAGGCGATCCCCGCCCAGAGCGTGGGCAGGTGCAGGGCGCCGGTGACGAACAGCGGGACCAGCATCGCGCGCACACCGTTGGACTGCCAGCCGTTGCCGAAGTTCACGACGATGGCCGCTCGGAAGCGCCGGTCCTTGACCAGGTCGACCAGCCCGATGGTGGCCTCGCGCATTTGCTGGCGTCGCCCCACGGGAGTACGCGGCAGCAGGACCGCCATGACCACCGCGGCCAACACCAGTGTGACAGCGTAGAAGAAGAAGGGAGCGTGGATGGAGATACCCACGATCAGCCCACCCAGCGCCGGCCCCGCCATGCCGCCGAGGACGAACCCCCCGCCGTAGATGGCGTTCGACCGGCCCCGCACCTGGGATGGTGCGGCGGCGAAGAGCAGGGCCATGGCGCTCACGCCGTACAAGGCCGACCCGAAGCCGCTCAGCCCACGCCAGAGAACGATCCCCCAGTACGAATTGGAGACCCCGATCATGAAGGTCGTGAAACCGATCAGCGCACATCCGGCAATGGCTACTTCTCGCGGACCGATGAAGCGCAGCAGCCAGCTCGACACGGGCATCGTGGTGAGTCTAAGAATTGACAAAGAAGACACCACCAGTCCGATTAAGAAACTGGAGACGCCAAAGGTGCGGGCATAAATCGGGAGGATGGGCGACATGACCCCAAAACCGATAGCGATGAGGAATCCGACGGTGGCGAGGATCCACACATCCATCGGAAGGCGCATATGGTGAATACTTCCTGTTTCACCCTCTGTCATGGGCAGAAGCTTACTCGTCGGTCTTCGCCTGTGGGAGGCCCGGGAAGGGATAAATCCTGGCCAAATTCCGAACAATGGCAGTGAAGCATTGCGCATACTGCACGAGCAAGAATCTTGAGACGTGGTTGAGCAAAATAAATTGATAACTCGAAGATGGTGGCTATTTGATTGCTACCAGAGTAATATCAGGCACCGTCCAGTCCGTGGGGGGTTGGATGAGATGGTGTTCCAACCGAATGCCATCTGCGAATTGGTGTGAAGGGGAAATGATGAGGAAATATCCATATCCTCGCATAGTGGCGGGTATTACTGCGGCCGCGACAGCCTTGGCAGTCGTGGGCGTAACCGGATTCACGACTCAAGGATTGGGGATCGTGCCTCCTGCTCAGGCTGTGCAGACCCCTGCCCCAACCGGACAGGTGGATAACAAGACATACACCGTGCCAATCGTGGTCACAGATCCGAATGACCCCACCAAGACAGTCACTCAGCCATTCGGGTATTGGCTTAATGGTGTCGAGCCACAGGATGTCACTTACCAGAATGCGTTTTCTGACCCAGCCGTTGTCAATTTAGCAGACCACCCAGGAACCAGCGCCCATGCGACGGGGTTTGTGGTCGCCAATGTGCTTCCGGGTGACAACCTCGTCTGGTACGGCGACATGGCCTCCAACCAGAACCCTCAGAACGCCTCGACAACCATGACCGGCACGGAATTATATACGAGCGGGGTAGCAGGTCTGTGGTCGGTCGGCAAGGAGTACCAGTCGGCCTATAGTGTGGAGTCTGGTCCCACCCCAGAAGCGCACATCATCAGCCAGTCGACGGACTGCGGCACTCTCAACGCCTACTCTGATCCCAATAGTGCTGCTGGCCTTACTCGTCCTGGTGGGGGGCATATCTGGTGGGACAGATGGTGCATGGGTCCGGCGGTTTTCCAGGCAACCCTCAACAATGTCTCTCCGATCACTGATCCTCTGTTCGGAGACCTGGGGTACTTCGATGTCGGTGTCGACTACGATACCCAGGGTGGCTCCATGGATAGTGGACCCGAGTACGCGACCACTGATGTTGTACCACCAGTCACGATCACCTATCGGGTCGTGAACCCGTCTCTGCTGGTGGTCAAGCAGGTCTGTTCGACCGGAACCGGCTGCGACCCCAACGATGATCCGGCCACGCCCGACATGGCCACCAGGGTCGACACCGAGGGCGAGTGGGTGGACGCCCAGATGCTGCCTGAAGGAACCACCGATGTCCAGTGGCGTATCACCGCTTTCAACACCGGTAGCGTCGACCTGTCCGGTATCAGCGTCGCTTCCGATACGCTCACCGGAGATCCTGTGTCCGGGTCCGACAATCCGTGTGGGACCCTGACTTTCCCGAACCTGCCCGCGCAGTCTCTTGACCGCACCACGGTCCCTCCCACTGTTGTCACCTCGCAGGCCAGTCAGACCTGTACGACGACACTGACCGGCGCTGTGACCACTAGCGTTGTCAACAGCGCGCAACTCAAAGCTACGTTCTCCGACACGATCAAGGATGTTAACGGCAATTCCCTGGTCGATCGGTATCCAGACCAGACAGTCTTGTCCAACACCGATGACGCCACGATCACCGAGCCCGTGGCCAACCTCAAGATCACCAAGTGGGTCTGTGGAGATTACACCGGCGCCACCGCTTCCTGCACGCCTCCCACGGGTACGGACACAGCCAGCGCGGATGCCCGGGCATCCCTGGGTGGCGTGGGTGCCATCCAGGCCAACGGGACGTATGCAGAAAATGCGGGCGCGGCACCGGCAAATAGCGGTTGGGTGAAGGAAGCAAAGATTCCGTACGGCTCGACGGCGCAGTGGCTCCTCGCCGTCACCAACACCGGCAATGTTCCGATGAACGGCATCACGATCAACGATCAGATCACCACCGCTGGTCATGGGGCGTCCACTGACCCGCAAGTGGTCTTCCCGGCTAACACTACTTTGGCCGACTTGCAGTTGGCTCCGGGGCAGACAGCCCTCCTGACTCTGTCAACCAGCAATGTCACTAATCCCAATGCGGCGAATCCTGCGGTGGACACCGGTTCGATCAGCCATGGTGAGCCCACCTACGCCACAGGCAGTGACGTGGTGAACACCGTCACTGCCACAGGCACCGCGGTCGATCCAGTCCGTGGGGGTCCTCTGGTGGACGTGGATGGCAACCCCGTCCATCGCACCTCCAACGACTCCAACGCCGAGGTCAACGCCAAGACGTACGCGGTTGGTGACTATGTGTGGAACGACTCGGCGGCCCCTGGCCAGTCGCCTAACGGCATTCAGGACGCCGGTGAGCCCGGAGTCGCGGGAGTGACAGTCCACCTGGTGCAGAACGGCCAGGTCATCAAGACCACGACGACCAATGCCAACGGTTACTACTGGTTCGACGATCTGGCCCCGGGCACGTACTCGGTTCAATTCGAACTGCCTAACGGTTACATGTGGACCACCCCCAACGCGGGCACCGATGTCACCGTGGACTCCGACGCCGTGAATCCGGTTGGGACCACGGACACCCGCCAGTCCGCCGACTTCACCCTGGGTGAGGCGACCGCCACCAATAACATGGTCGTTGTCGGAACCGGAGCCGGGGAATACAATCCGCAAGATCCCAGGTACGGCGGTCAGCCCCTGGACGCCAGTCTGATCAACCCGACCATTGACGCCGGCATCGTCATCCCCAATCCGGGTGTCGATATCCAGAAGTACGACACCTTGGGCGACGACGGGCAGATCGGCCCCGACGGCAACTACCTGGGCGACTATGACTCGGCCGCGGATCCTAAGATTCTCGATCCCAACACGCCCACTCCGATCCAGTTCACTGTGACGAACACCGGGAACGAACCGCTGGTGAATATCGATGTCAGTGACAGGGATGGCGACGGCACCGCCGGAGTGACCACCTTGACCTCCTGCACCGTGCCCACGTCCCCGACCCCGACCACCATCCAGGCCAACGCCGCCAAGGTGGTCCATTGGGACGGCCCCTTCGCCCCCGGCGCCACCATCACCTGCGCCGCCGAAGTGTCCGGGATGCCGGTGGGGTCCGCCCACACCGACACCGCCTCGGTGACCGCCGATGGCCAGTACTCGGGTGTGACCAAGGACAGCCATGACGACTGGAACGGCAAGGTTCCTTCGTACGCGGTGGGCGACTATGTCTGGGTCGACTCGAACGGCAACGGCATTCAAGATGCCACCGAGGCCGGGATCCCCGGCGTGACGGTGACCCTCAACTCGGTGGCCGCCGATGGCACGACCACGCAGGTCGGCACTCCCACAACGACCGATCAGAACGGGTACTACCTGTTCGACATGCTGCCCGCGGGCACCTATCAGGTTGAGTTCACCTTGCCCAACGGGTACACCTGGACCCAGGACCACCAGGGCACCAACCCGGCAGTGGACTCCAACGCTGACGCCACCGGCAAGTCCGAAACGTTCGTCCTGGGCGGGACTGATCCCAATGAGGTTCCGACAGCGAGCCAGCAGTGGCCGTACCCTGTCCAGGCTGAGAACATCAACCCGACCATCGACGCGGGCGTGATCGCCCCGACACCGGGTCTGAAGCTGACCAAGTGGGTGTGCTCCACCTATGACGCCAACAACGAACCCCAGTGCCAGGATCCTACATCGACTGACGTGCTCAGCCACCTGTCAGGGTGGAATGGTACGAGCGTGGTGGCCGGTGAACCCTACGGCGGCTGGGTGAAGTCAACCACGGTGCCCTACGGCTCTCCGGCGGACTGGATCCTGGTGGCAACCAACACTGGCGACACCTACCTGTCCAATGTCAGCGTGACCGAGGAGTACTCGGTTGATTCGACGTCTCCCGCGAACGGCAGGACGAACAAGACGGTGACACCGCTCTTGGTGCCCGATCTGCTGGCTCCGGGTGAGTCGGCGGTCTTCGAGACCAGTACGGCCTCTGTCACGAACACCAACGCAGCCGGTTCCGGGATCGTCACTGCGGCGCTCGACTCCTTCGGAGAGCCGACGTACCAAATGGGTGACGACCTGGTGAACACCGCACAGGCCAAAGCCACTCCGGAAGACGTCAACGGCAATCCTGTGCCGAGCCCCACGGGTGGCGATATGCCGGCAGTCCCGTCCAACGAGTCCCAGGCTGAGGCGAACACCATCAGCTATGCGGTCGGCGACTACATGTGGATCGACTCCAACAGGAACGGACTGCAAGACGCGGGTGAAGCCCCGCTGCCTGGCATGACCGTCAGCCTCCTGCACGCGGATGGCAGCCCGGTCATCGGCCCGAACAACCAGCCGGTGACGACAACGACAAACGATCAAGGCTACTATCTGTTCGACATGCTGCCGGCCGGCCAGTACCGGATCGGCTTCACCAAGCCGGCTGAGGACGTGTGGACCAAGACCGGCAATGACGGACCACTCGACTCCGATGCCAATGTGGCCACCGGCCTCAGCCAGGTGTTCACACTCGGCCCGACCGGGACCAACATGGCCCAGCAGGGCGACGCAGGGTGGCCGACCAACTATCAGGTCCAGGCCCAGTGGATCAATCCGACCATCGACGCCGGTGTGTACACCCCGGCTCCCGGTCTGAAACTGACCAAGTGGGTCTGCTCGACCGGCACGGGATGCGCCGATCCGAGCCCGACCGATCTGGCCACCTTGGCTGGCTTCTCCGATGGCGCTGTGACGCAGGGAATGCCCGCTGGTGGATGGGTCAAGGAAACCACAGTGCCGTACGACACCGCTGCGGACTGGATCATGGTGGTGACCAACACCGGCACTGAGACGATCGCCGATCTCACACTCACCGATGATTACATCGTCAGCGCCGGGGCGGGAGACCTGACAGCAGGGACGTCCAGCTACACCGGTCAGTTGGTGAATCCGGGTGACTCGGTGTGGTTCCGCTACACAACAGCCTCGGTGACCAACACCGGCTGGAGTGTCCCGGGCGATGATGGCAACACCAGCAATGTCTGGGGCGAGCCGACCGACTACTACGGGACAGATGTCGTCAACAGCGCTTCTGCCACCGGCACAGCTGTCGTCGTCAACCCACCAGGCAGCCTGACACCGACTACTCCGGTTCTCGATGCCAATGGCGAGCCGGTCCAGCCCGTGTCGAACAACTCGACGGCTGAGGTCCGTACTGATCTGTACGCGATCGGCGACTATGTCTGGGTCGATGCCAACGGCAACGGTCTGCAGGACAAGGATGAGGCAGGGGTCCCCGGCGCGACAGTCAACCTGCTGGATTCCACCGGCAAGCAGATCGACACCACAACCACCGATGACACCGGGTATTACTACTTCGACAAGTTGCTACCCGGCGATTACCAGGTCGAGTTCATCCTGCCCGATGGCTACATGTGGACCCAGACCGAGGCCGGTGATGTCACGAAGGACTCCGACGCCAACCACACCGATCAGTTCCAGAACTCGGCGCTGAGCAAGCCGATCACCTTGGGCCCGACGGCTGACAATGTCGAACGCACCGATGCCCTGGATCTGCCGCCCTACGCCGCAGACCTCACGGCGTCGTACCTCAATCCGACTGTCGACGCGGGTGTGATTCTGGTCGCCCCGCAGATCGATCTGGACAAGTACGTTTGCCAGAAGGGCACCGGCTGCGCTGATCCGCTGGAGGCCACCTTGGCGTCCATATCCTTGGACAATCCGACAGGTGGATGGGTCAAGGCGACCACAGTGGCGTACAACACGAGTGCCCAGTGGCTGATCGTGATTCAGAATACGGGCAATGTTCCTCTTGCGAATGTCGACCTCACCAAGGAAGACTTCTCCGCCGGCGGTACGGGATTCACGAACAATAACTGCGTTGCTCCGAGCCCGATTGCCCTGCTGAACCCTGGCCAGTTCATGACCTGGATGTGCACGATTGACAATGTCACGAACACCGCCGATCTGGGTTCTGGCAAGGACATCATCAACACGGCCCAGGCCGAGGGCACCCCGGTGGACAACAACGGGAATCCGATTGTGACTCCGGGTGGAACGCCGTGGGGACCGGTTGAGACCAAGCCCGCGACGGCCGAAGTCAACGCGCAGCCGCAGACGCTCATCAAGTCCGGTGGTTCCGTGGTCTCCAGCTCTTCCGGTCTCCAGACCGCTGGAGCACTGATCCTGGGCGGACTGCTGATCGTGGGCGTGGCGATCATCGTCAGGCGGCGCCGTACTGACTGACCAAGACGCTGGCCCCAAGTGAGCCAGTAGCCAAAGACATGGGCCCGTACCGGATTTGTGACGCCGGTACGGGCCCTTTTATGGCGACAGACATGGTCGTCCCTGGTTCTCCCCTCAATCCCCGATAACCACCTCTCAATCAGTACGCAAGCGCGGTGATGTGTGACACCATTGACACATGAGCAACATGGACATGACCATCATTTTGGACGACCTGGCGGCGGGACGGATCGACGCGGCTGAGGCCAAGCGCCGTATCGACGCGCTGGGCCAGGATTATGTCACCGGTCAGACCGACCAGGAGGTGTCGACCGAATGGCCGACGGCTCCGCGTCCCCAGGAGACTCACCAGACCTACGAACAACCCCCCGAGCAGTCCTACGACTCCCCGCCCAAGGCCGACAGGGTCAACGGGGTCTCCAAGGTCCTGGTCAAGGCGACCGGTCGCAAGGTCAGGATCGTGGGTGACCCTGTTGTTTCGACTGCGGCCGCCGAAGACGTTCACCAGGTCAAGCGCAACGGCAGTGTCCTCGAAATCCATGGTGACAAGGAGTTTTCTGGTGTCATCGACGCGCTGTCCTGGGTCAGGTCGGTCCGCGGCGTGGACGATGTCAAGGCCTTGGGGATCGGCAAGGACTTGACGGTCAGGGTCAACCCCACGCTGGAGGTCGACATCGATCTGACAGGTTGCTCTCTGGTGGTGTCGGACCTGCCTCATATCGGCAAAGTACGTCTGACTGCCGGTTCCGCGACCGTCAGCGGTGTCCACATGATCTCCGACCTGCTGTTGCAGGCAGGTCAGGCGACCATCTCCGGACGGTTCTTGGAAGGCTGGTCGAGGCTGCGCTGCGAATCGGGCCAGGTGGTCGTCGAAGTCAGTCGGGATTCGGACGTGGATCTGCGAGCCGACGCCCAGTTGGGCCGGGTCGCCTGGGAGGGCTGCGAGTCCTCGGACGGCGAAGTCGTCCTCGGCTCAGGAACCGCTCACCTGGATGTCGGCGTGGTCTTCGGGAACTGCGTCATCAAGGTCGTGTAGGGGCTCTGCAGGGGTCCGCGCATGGCGCGTGGCAGCAGGGAACCAGTGGATTCCGGCTCCACGAGTGATGCGAAGGCAATCAGTCCAACGTACTATGCCGAGAACCCTTTGATCGACAAAATAGTAATGGCGATTTCACGCCCATTGGGTGCTGTGTACGTCACATCGTCACCAGCCTTGTGTCCCAGCACAGCGGCCCCGACCGGCGACTGGGGAGAATACACAGAAATGTCGAGGGAATTGTCCAGGCTGAGCAGTTCGCGAGCGCCCAGCAGAAACGTGTCGGTGTCGTCCTCGTCACCGTCGAAGGCGATTGTCACCGTGGATCCTGGCCGTACCACATCGTTGCTCTGGCCCACTTCGCCGACCTGGGCGTTGTCAAGAATCGTCTTGAGCCGGCGGATGCGCAACTCGTTTTGCCCCTGCTCTTCGCGAGCCGCGTGATAACCGGCATTTTCGGACAGATCCCCCTCGTCGCGAGCTTGCCCGATACGCTTGGAGATGATCTCCCGGCCTTCACCTGAGATGTAGTCGTACTCCTGGCGGAGTCGCGCATAGGCGTCGTGGGTGAGCCAGATCGTGTTATCCATCCGTCTAGGATATCCCTTGCGAAAGACAAAAGGGGAATGGCAATGCCGAATGAGCAGCTGAGATTGGTGTGCGCCCATGCGCACCCAGACGACGAGTCGTCCAAGGGTGGGGCGATGATGGCCATGTACGCGGCACAGGGAGTCGAGGTCACCGTCTTGACGATGACCGGCGGCGAACGCGGGGATGTGCTCAACCCGGCCCTGGATACCCCTCAGGTCCGTCAGAACATCGCCGAGGTACGACGGCGCGAAATGGCCCAGGCGAGCAAGATCCTCGGCGTCGACCAGATTTGGCTGGGCTATCAGGATTCCGGGTTCACTTTGGAACAGCCGTGGCCCCCGATGCCCCCGGGCAGTCTGGCTGCCACTGACATCCGCGAGTCGGCTGCGCGCATGGCCGAGATCCTGGTCAGGTTGCGCCCCCAGGTCCTGGTGACGTACGACGAAGCCGGCGGCTACCCCCATCCCGATCACGTCATGTGCCACCGGGTCTCCATGAGAGCACTTTCGTACGCTGCTGACCCGGAAAGATACCCCGGTCGAGCCTGGGTCGTCCCCAAGGTTTACTACCAGATGGGCTTCCACCGCGAGAGGTTTGTGGCCCTCGACCAGGCCGCGCAGGCGGCTGGACTCGGGTCGGTCTACAGCGGGCGGCTGGGGAATGCCGTCTACGACGAGATGGACCACCGTGTCACCACCCGCGTGCAGTGCAGCGACTTCTTCGAGACCCGCGACCAGGCGCTGCGGGCCCATGCCACCCAGATCGATCCCAAGGGAACATTTTTCATGATCCCGATGGACATCCAGCGCGCAGTCTGGCCGACCGAGGATTTCGAGTTGGTCCGCTCGACGGTTCCGGTGAGCCTGCCGGAAGCTGATCTCTTCGCCGGATTGCGCTAGGTCACCGGCGATGTCCCTGCTCGCCGGATTGCGATAGGCAGCCGTCCATGTCTCTGCTGGCCGACATCACTCCTCTCCGCGTTTCTCCACCGTTCAGGAGGCTGTGGTGGGGCCAGGGCCTGGCCTCGATCGGGTCGCAATTCACGGCCATGGCTGTCTCGCTGGAAATCTTCGGCCTGACACATTCGACCTTCATGGTTGGTTTGCTCGGGGTGTTCGCCCTGGTCCCGCTGGTGGCCATGGGATTGTACGGCGGGTCCATCATCGACAACCATGATCGTCGCGTGGTGGCGCTGGTGTCGGCCATCGTCATGTGGTGCGCCACCATCGGGTTGGCCGTCGAGGCCTGGTTCCACCTGGACAACATCTGGATTCTCTACATCATGGTGGCGATCCAGTC
>WRFP01000027.1 GCA_009778725.1 Propionibacteriaceae bacterium | reverse complement strand
TGTGAGCCGCTCGACCACCTGGTCGACTGTGTGGTCGAAAGCCCAGGGCGCGTGCGGAGGGACGGTCGATGAGACCTTGACCGAGACATAGTCGACATCGGGACGGGCCAGCAGGCGCTCCACACCCTCCAGTCGCCTGACAGCCTCGTGCTCACCAAGGACGGCCTCGCCCAACAGGTTGAGATTGGTCCGGGTACGGTCGTCGACGATGTGGGCCAAGCTCCTCGTCAACTTGGCAGGGCGGGCGTCGATCACCAGATGTCCCACCATCGACCGCAGCACCCGCCTGGCCATGGGCACAACCACCCCTGGCAGGCTCGGCGCAACGGCACCGCCGAGTTTGATGGCCAGCCGAAGATACATCGGCAAACTGGTCGGCACCGACCGCGACAGGGTCTGAAGTGTCTGGGCGGCCACGGCAGCGTCTTCGGGCCGAACCACACCATCGACGAAACCGACGGTGAACCCCAGGCCCTTGGGGTCTTTCAACAACTTCGACAGCAAAGCCACCGACCCCGTCTGCCGATGGCCCGCCGATTGATCCAACCATCGCCTCACCAAAGCGATGGATTCTGTTAACAGTTCTGGGTCGATCGCATCGGGCGCTACCGGGTTCTCCTGCGCTTGGGCCAAGTGCGCGGCTGTGGCAGGATCCAACTCATTCATCAACATGTAACCAACCTTCTAGGTACGAGTGATCGCCATGGTTCACTCCACGGCGACGGTGGGATATGGCCTTATCAGCCAACCTACCACCATCGACACGATCCCCGTCAGGGCGAGTCAGCAGGCAACCTCGTACAAAAAAAGCCATGCTGACAGCCGAGCGGCAACCCCTGTCGCTCCCGCTCAGGCGAGGCTGGCCATGACATGTTTGACCTGGCTGTAATCGTCCAGTACGTACCTCGACATGTCACGGCCGATACCAGATTCACCCATGCCGGTCCACGGCATCTCCGAGACCAGGGGTAGGTGATCGTTGAGCCACACAGTGCCGAAGCGCAACTGCCGGGCGGCCCTCAGACTGCGGCCCACGTCCGAAGTCCACGCCGACGCGCACAAACCATAGTTGACGTCGTTGGCCCAGGCCAGTCCTTGCTCCTCGCCGCTGAATTTCTGGATGGTGACCACCGGGCCGAACACCTCGCGCTGTACGATCTCGTCGGTTTGGGCGACGTCGGTGATCAGGGTGGGTTCGACCCAGAACCCCGGTCCGGGCAGCGTCTTTCCACCGGTGAGGATGGTGCCGGTGGACCGCGTGATGTATCCCATCACCTGGTCGCGCTGTTGGGCGGAGATCACCGGTCCCATGTCAGCATCCAAGTACGACCCGGCGTCGCCCACTTTCAGCGACTGTATAGCAGGGACGAGGACCTCGATCAGGTCGTCGTACACCAACTCGTCGACCAGAATCCGGCAAGCGGCCGCGCACTCCTGGCCGGCGTTCCAGTAACCGGCGACCTTGACGCCTTCTGCAACCGCTTCCAGGTTGGCGTCGGCGAAGACGACGACCGGTGCTTTGCCGCCGAGTTCCAGATGGACGCGGGTGATGGTCTGGGCAGCGGTGGCCATCACCGCCTTGCCTGTCGCGGTGTCACCGGTGAGCGATACCACGCGGATGCTGGGATGGGCGACCAACCCATTGCCGACCCTGGAGCCGTCGCCGGTGATGATGTTCATCACCCCGGCCGGCAGGATCTCCCGGGCGAGTTCGGCGAATCGCAGCATGCTCAACGGAGTCATACGGGAAGGCTTGAGCACACAGGTATTGCCAGCAGCCAGGGCGGGGGCCACCTTCCACACAGCCATCATCAGCGGATAGTTCCAGGGGGCGATGAGCCCGGCCACGCCGAGCGGTTCCCGTCGTACCATCGAGGTGTAACCGCGCAGATACTCTCCTGTCCCGGGGACCTCGACCACCCGCGCAGCCCCCGCGATGAACCGTAGGTTGTCCACGACCGCGTCGATCTCCGGTTCTCCGACCGAGCGGGGTTTGCCCACGTTCGACGATTCGAGCCGGAAGAGTTCGGTGGCATCAGCTTGCACCGCATCGGCCAGCCGCAAGAGCATGGAAGCGCGTTCACCGGGGGTGGTTTCCATCCATTCGGGCAAGGCGGCCTCAGCGGCACTCACCGCACGCTCGACGTCCTGCTCGGTACCGCGCGGCGCCTGGGCGATCACCTCACCGGTAGCGGGATTGACGATCGGGCTGACGTCGGTGCCGAAGGAATCAACCCACTGGCCACCGACGAAGTTCTGTAGTGTTGTTGGCGCCATACCTTTTTCTCCTTTACTCGGTCACGGCTGGGACTGGTTCGACGAATACTTCGCGCTTGATCTTGAAGTAGTCGGTTTGATTCTTGGTCCTCACGAAGATCATCACCGCCACACCCAGGCCGAGCATGATGTACAGCGCGATCATGGACCCTCCGCCCCAACCGCCGAGGTCGGGGACCGACTTGATGATGATGAACACCAGGAAGGCGGTCGCGAGAAGCGGCAAGACCAACAAGAGAATCAGTTTCTTAAAGCCTCTGATCGCCTCGCGCCGGAAGAACACCAGCATGGTCACCCCGGTGAACGCGTAGAACAACGAGAACAACAGTCCATCGACATTGACGATCATGTTGAAGGAGTCTTTCAACCCCGCTGATCCCAGCACATAGACCCAGGTTCCGACAAGGCAGAACACTCCGATGACGATGGTCGCGACCTGGGGGGTTTTGAAGCGGGGATGAACCTTGCCCAACACTCGCGGCAGTACTCCATCGGAGCCCATCGCAAACACTTCCCGTACTGACGAGACCAGGGTCGCCAAGGTGGACCCGATCGCCGACAAGGCAATGGAGAAGACCATGTACTTCGCCAAAGCCATGTTGCCGACCTCCTGGGCGATGAACCGGATCGCCGAGTCGGAATTCTCCTGCAGATCGTCTGCCGACACCGCGCCCTGGAAGGCGAAGGTGAAGAACGCGTACAGGATCGCCAGCGCGACCACCGACAACATGACGGCGTTGCCTGGGGTCTCTTTGGGGTTCTGGGTCTCTTCGTTGACCATGATGCCGGAGTCCCAGCCGGAGAACATGAAGACCGCGACCAGGGCCCCCGAGATGAAGCCGGACACCCCACCCAATTCCTGCCAGGAGAACCAGTGCGCCGAGATCGGGACCGTTCCGGGGTGATGATGGGCGATGGCGATGAAGCACAGGATCGCCAGGACGGCCAGGCCCGCGTACTCGATCGCGATCAAGATCCACTGCAGCCAGGCCGCCACTTTGATCCCGATGTACGCCACCGTGGTGATCGCGCCGATCGACAGGGTCGCGATGATGGCCTGGATGACCGAGTGGTCGCCGTCGGTGAACAACGACAGCAGGTTGCTGCTGATCAGTACGGACACGGAGATCACACCGACCGAGTAGCACAGGAAGATGACCCAGCCGACCATGAAACCGTAGTAGGGCGAGATCGCCTTGGCTCCCCACATGAAGGTGGCGCCACAATTGACATGGGTCCGGTTCAGGTATTTGAACGCCGCGGCGATGCACAACATCGGTAGCGCGATGATGAGGATCGTGATCGGCCCGGAGTACGACGGCTGCCCCGACGCCCACACGATCGCGCCCAGGGTGAGGGCGATGGAAACGGTCGGCCCGGCCGAAGCCAGCGCCAAACCGATGTTTCCCATGAGCCCCAGGGCTCCGCTGCGTAATCGTCCGACCGGCTCAGCGTCAACTGGCGCCCCACTCGGCATTACTGTATTTGATGACATCTCGACCCCGAAACTCAGTGGTGGTGTGACTGGGTGGCCAGGCGTCCCCCCTGTCAAGTGATGATGGATGTATTCAGTTGTCCGGTGTGATGTAAATCGGCCCACGGGCGACAACTTGGTCGAGTAGCCCGCCGGCGAGATAGGACTCAGCCTCGCCGGGTTCTGGCAAGTGCTGTTTGCGACCGTCGTATCCGACGATCTCCCAGATCATGGGTGTGCTCAGGTAGCAGCACACCAACAGGTCGCGTAGTTCGGTGAACCGGTCCGGTTGGGCGGCTTGGAGGGCTTCGAGCCGTTCGGCTGCGTCAGCTCCGGGGGTTGTTTTCAGTACGGCCAGGAGTTGCGCCAGCCTGTGACCGACCTGCGCCAGGGCGAGGCCGAGCACCTCCCCATCCGGGTCAGCATCGCTGAACCGGGGCGCCCTCCCGTTCTCGGGCAACAAGACATCGCCATAGTCCCGTAACAGTTCGAGATCGTCGTTGGTCAGCCCGCAGCGTTGCATGACTACGTCCTGGGGCAGCGCCGCCGTGCGTTCGGCCGGCGGGATTTCATAGTACGGAGGCAGTACGGGTGCTGTCATTGTTTCTGACTCCTTAGTCGGGGGTGAGCTGGTCGATGGCGTTTTGAAGCAGGTGATGAGCAGTCCGCAGTGCCAGCGCGGTGATGGTGCCCGTGGGGCTGATCGCGCAACTGGTCACGAAAACGCTTCCATCGACAACGTACAGGTTCGGCACATCGTGGCTGCGACCGTACTTGTCGACCACCGAGGTGCCAGGATCGTTGCCCATGCGGGCCGTGCCCAGCAGGTGCCCAGGCTGGTCCGGCATGGCCGGGAAGTTGATCACCCGGCTGGCGCCGGAGGCGTACAGGGCCTCCCCGACCTTGTCGATGTGCCAGTCGATCAGGGCGTCGGAGTTGGCGTCTTGCTTGTATGTGACGCGCGGGGCCGGCAGGCCGGAGGAGTCGGTCAGCGTCGAATCGAGTTCGACCCGGTTGTCCTCGTGGGGCAGATCGGCAGTGACCATCGCCACCAACTGTGAATAGCCCATGATCTCACCGACCTTGTCCAGCAGGCCCGGCCCGTGGATGTCATCGCCGTCCTGGGCCAGGATTTCCGCCGCCGCATAGGGGCCGCCGGTGGGCATGGTCATCCAGGACCCGCCCAGAGCATGCCCACGCGACTCGTCGGTCTCGTAGAACTCGAAGGAATGAACGTTCTGCCCGGCCGGACCCATCCAGCTATGCAACGGCTCGTCGTACACGCCGATCACCATCGGGCACGGATTGAGCATCAATCGCCTTCCCACAAGGCCCGATGAATTGGCCAACCCTTGCGGGAAACGGTTGGACGTCGACATCAGCAGTAGCCGCGCGGTCCCGATCCCGTTCGCCGCCATCACGACCACGTCGGCCTCGACCTGGTGCTCGTTGCCCTCCACGTCCAAGAAGATCGCCCCGGAGGCCAGGCCCTGGGAGTCGATCGTGATCTCGCGGACCCGGGCCCGGGTCACCAAGGTGGCGCCATCCCTGATCGCGTACGGCCAATGTGTGATGTCAGCACTGGCCTTTGAACCGTTCGGACACCCCGACTCACAGGTCCCGTAGCGGACGCAGGGCACCAGACCGTGGTGATTCTGGTTGGCGATGGCGTTGGGTGCCGGCCACCAGTGCCAACCGAGCTTGTTCATCCCCTGGGCGAAGCGCCGGCCGTAGTCGTTGATGGGGTGCGCGGGCATGGGCGGAGTGCCCATGATCGGGAAGGCTGGGTCCCCCACCATCGCCGCGCAGCCCCAATCCTGGTCGTTGAGGTCGTAGAAGGGCCACAGTTCCTCCCAACTGATCGGCCAGTCGTCGCCGATCCCGAAGGTGGACTTCAGCCGGAAATCGCTCGGCATGATCCGGGGCCACATGCCGCCGAAGTGGACAGAACCCCCACCCACAGCGTTGTACATCACCGGATCGATGTCGCAGTTGCTGACCTCAAGCGGGTAGTCCTCAGGCAACCCACGTGCATTGGGGTTCTTATGCCATCGCCCGAACATCGACAACTCGTACTCGCGCCGATTGCCGGTGTACTCGGCGGTGTTCACCCACGTACCCTGCTCCAAACAGACAACATGCAAACCCTCATGCGCCAAGAATTTTGAGACAGTGGCTCCAGAGGCCCCTCCTCCGATCACCAGTACGTCGGCGCGATCTCCTGGTTTCGACTGCCATTCAGTCGCTTCATAGTTACCACGCTTGATTGTCACACGCCACCCACCTTGGTAAAACGCACTCCGGGGGCACGGTTGCTGCCGAAGGCGCCACAGTACCACACACGCAATGCCTCCGACTAGGGTATTGACCGATTGTCCAGATAGCAGATCGCTACCACTGACTGGTCCGAATACCCGTCCCAGTTTCTGAGTTGACCATTGAATTTCATCTATGTGTAGGAGAGGGAACCTCAATGGCGATTTTGGGCTGACAATCAGGATTTAGAGGGGCAATACCCGATAAAACAAAGATCCACGTTCCATCATTGCGTCACCCTGTCAGAGCATTGAAAGCAAAGTCGCCCCACTCGGTTGGGGTTCCTTGGGTGGTCAACTGCGGTAGGCACATGGCATCGCCGTTGATGATTGCACCTCGAATGAAGGAGTCAGCAGTTGCGTGGTGAGCGTCATCATGGCTGAGCACCGCGATCAGCACGTTGGCATCAAGGACGATGCGCCTCATGCCGGCCACTCCTGGCGCAGATCGTCAAGGTAACCTGGTGGATAGGCCCCTTCGGCGCTGCTCACCTCGATCAACGCGTCAAGCGCCTCCAGGCGAGACTGCCGCTGGTCAACCAGGGTGTCGGCACCTAAAGTCACCAGTTTCACAAGCAAGACCTTTCCACGAGGTACGTCAGGCCAGAGCAACTGAGCTTTGTCGAGAGCCTGGGCGATCGGTGGATTCGGGTGTAACACCGTTCTCCCGCGAAGTGCAGCACCCACATCCCATGCCCTATGCAGAAACGGCCCGCGGAACAATAACTGTTATCTGTTGCTCTACGGCGGGTTCCGGCACACAGGTTCAATACAACCACCATTCAGCGGTGAGCAACCAGTTTTTCTGACATCGCAAAGGACGGCAGCACGAGGTGAGCCAAGCTGCTCACGGCTCAGGAGCGTGCTGAAACACGCTGTTCCGAGCGAGGACGTGCTGGACGGGTGAAGATTCGCTCGACCGGTGCGCCGCAGCCGGGACATGGTATTTCAGCAGGCTCCCAGGAGCCAAGACTCGCATTCAGCTGTCACCATGGTGATGATGTTTTGGGCGTCGTGGGCGCGTTGCTCGTCGGCTTGGAAGGCTGCCACGAACGTTGTCGTGCCTTTGAACGTACTGATCATCATGAAGATGCCGCCGGTGTCGACGTAGGCGCCTGAAATGTGCGCGGCTTTGGGAGTGCACAGGTCAAATTGGACACGGCTTTCGTCGAGGACTCCGACATTGGAGTACGAGATGGAGTTGAGACGGTACGTCTGGCCGATCAAGTGTTTGACCACGCGGACCGGCATCCAGGTCCACATGTCGGATATTCGGCGAAAACCCGCGATCGCCCGGTTGCGGGATCTCAACTCAGCGACTTCCGCGTGGACCTGGTCCAGTGTGGTCGAAAACGAATCCTCCCGGTTGAACGGCACGGTGATCTGGAAACGACCCGTCAAGTTCGCCACCGTCAACTCTCCCAGGTCGGCCAGTCGGCGAAGGTCGACCGGACACGAGAGATGGACGGCGTCCACCCCTTGCAAGCGGGCTGCGACACGGGCGTACGCCGTGACGAAGACATCGTTCAACGTGACTCCACACCTTTTCGCCCGGGCGCGAATGGCTGCCATTGCATCAGCGGGAATGCAGGATCGTACGCGAACCTTGGGACCTGCAGAAGAACCACCCATGGGGATCCGGCCCCATGTCATCTTGTACCCAGCCGTCTCAGCGGGGGTTGGGCCGCCCACCTTCTGCTTCAACAGCGCAGAGGTGAGGGCACGATTATTGCGTACGCGAGGATTCTTGTCATTGTAGAAATCGGACAGCAGACCGATCAACTGCCAAAGCCCTGCGGCGTCGGAGAGAACATGGCTGATCGACACAATCAGCGTGTCACCCTCGGGTCCGTGGCCGATGAGGATCTTGACCTGGGGCCCGTCTCTGGGATCAAACTCCAGTCCGTGGTCAGGTACGGGCGACACCTCCTCGACGATGTCGGCGGCAACGAAACCCACAGGGATGAATTCACAACGTTCAACGTCAATTCCACAGAGAATTTCTGGGATGATGTCGGATACCTTGCCGACTGCAGTGACCAAGCGATCCCGGTTGATTCGACCCTCGAACTCCACAAAGGCATACACCATGGCAGGGACAAAGTCAGAATGGATCATTTGGGCACTGTCAAGCGGTTGGAAACCCCCTGGATGGCCACGCCTCATTGCGTGACCCTAACACATATCTGTTTTTGAATCAAAGCTCCGACGAGCAGCACGAGTTGCGTCAACGTACAGAGTGCTTGTTACTCGGTGGTCATCACCCGCGAAAAGGTATTCCCGCTCAACTCCTTCAAGGTGACCCGGGCTAGAGATGCCGAGGCAACTGCCCCTGCCAGGTCTGGGTTTCGGTTTCCCCGTCCCAACACCACGTGATCGTGACGTCACTACCAGGGGCAGACGACGTGGGGAGAACCACCCACTCCCCCGGGCCGAGCGTGGCCCGAGTCCACCGATCCATTGCTGCTCCGCGACCCTGTGGAGGCACGCTGACTCGTCGGGCGTCGCTGCCGCTGATCATTATCCGTACGTCATGCACCACGCGTCCCATGATCCGTGTCGCCCGGTACGCCTGCCATAAGTCGTTGTGAACATTGTCGGCGGTGAAAGTAGGTTGATTTCATCCGTTGTTCTTTGTGAATTGACCTCGGCCACCCCATCGCTTCCAAGTCACATACGCCCCTGAAATAGACATCAGGTAGAGGATGCCGAGTTCAGCTGCGCCGACTCCTCTGCCAGACAGTGAGATGAACTTAGCGACAAGGAGCGGAAGTAGAAGAGCACCCACGAGAAGGACCACAGCGACGACAGCTGGGGAGAGCGGTCCAGGGTTTCTCATGGTTGACTTCTCTCTCTCCTCGGCACGGTAGTTGTGATGTCGGCCGTATTGTTGTACTTTGCGACAATCGTCCCTGTGGGATAACTGTGCTCAAAGCAACCGTACTGAAGGATGCAGTGGGACACCCGCAACTGAATCCTAGATGTGGACTGGCTGGTGTTTACTCCGGAAACCGCTTGTTCAACAACAGTCCAGTTTGCGATTGTTGGATCGATGTTGGACATCGTGTATGTGGGTGTCGAATGACTGGTCATGACCGAACCGTTGGAACAGGCCGTAGCCTTGTGCTCGAAACGGTAGATGGAGTTCCCGAGAAGGGACCAATAGGTGTTCCAGCCTGTGTACGTGAAACAGCTCATTGATGCCAAAGAATCCGGAATCTCGTCGAAAGTGGACGCTGCCATGAGGCTACCTTCGCCAGTCCTGCCCATGTCCGGAATGAAGGCGGAGACATCGGGATGGATCGTGACCAAGAGGTCTTTCTCATCTGAGGTCATTGTCCCATCAAATGCTTTGATGATCAGTCCACGGATGTCGTCTTTTTCCTCAGGTACGGGCTTAGCCCAAGAGGATGGGATAAAGGAGCAACTGAGCATGATTACAGTGGCTGTGGCCACAAGTCCTTGAGTACGCATCACTGTGGTACCTTTCCGATAATGATGAAAATGTCTATTGTCATTGGGAACGGGTGCAAAAGATTTGCCACCCCACACATGGCCTAGTGGCAGCGCAGCTAAGACCAATGGAATATAGCCGAGGGCAAGTAGTGCCTCTTGCTTCACTGCGCGGTGTACTTCTTAGAGTATCTGTGCTACTTTGCGTAGTCAATACATAATTTTAGGTTGTCAAATATCATTTTCTATGAAATACTGACAAATAACCTACTTCGGTCATGATGCCAGAGACGCTAACCGCACACACTCAGGATGCACACAAACCGGTACTTTCACAGCTACGGCGAACGATGCTGTACAGATCCGGTGACGCAACGGAAGCCGTGAAGAGAGACCGAACAATGCCAATCTATGGAAGCGCCTAGAGATGCCGTGGCAACTGCCCCTGCCAGGTCTGGGTTTCGGTTTCCCCGTCCCAACACCACGTGATCGTGACGTCACTACCAGGGGCAGACGACGTGGGGAGAACCACCCACTCCCCCGGGCCGAGCTTGGCCACTTCTACCGGTGCAGGGGCGTCGCTGCCGCTGATCATTATCCGTACGTCATGCACCACACGTCCCATGATGCGTGTCGCCCGATACGCCCCATCCTCCCAGGTCAGCACCCAAACTGGCCCGATCGCCCCGCCGTGTAAAGTCCCCCGCGCCTCCAGATGATCGATGTACCGCAATCGTAACCACACAGCTAACAATGCTCCGATAACTAGCACGATCACGAGAATAATAATCCATATCATATGCCAAGACTAGCACGCTGATTTCTCAATAATTATTACAGCGGAGACAGTAATCGGGCCTGGTTCAACTCTACTCAAGGCGTTGTCATCCAACACTTCACCTGCCGAGGTTGATTAGTTAGGAGCGTGCTGATAACTCCTACTTTCAAGGCATCAGAGGCATTCGCTCATCGACCACTTCCGTTGCTCCTTCCGCGTCAGTGCGTCAGGTGCATGGCGATGTTGTGACGAACACCGCAATCACTATGGTCATATCAGATCGACAGGAATCGTGATCACGTTTGTTGTCACGAACCCACTCGTACTGGCCAGGCAGATCAAGGCGCCGGTTCCGACTGGTACTCCCAGGCCGTCGAGAACACGGAAACTGCGCACCATATCCTTATGCGGTGACGCACTCAGCTTGATCTCGAACCAACAGAACGGGTGATATACATCACGATCACTAATGCAATAATATGGAGTAGTACTCCATATTATTCGCATGATGCGTCTCCCGCATGAATCACCTGATACGAGAAGATTCTGTCGGGAATACAGTAGGTAGTACGTACTAACTAGCGGCTGGTGAGCGGTAAAGGAGGCGCGCGATGGTCCGGAAACCTCAAGTCTGTTTACTTGCGGTCGTCTTGTTGATTGGGTTGTGTGGCTGCTCGACGTCTGTACCGGATGCTCAGGTGACGAACGAGAAAATAGCTAACAGTATGACGGAAGTATTGGAGAATTCTCTCAATGTCCTTAATCCGTCGGAGGTGGAGCGTGAGGCGATTGAACGCGCCATCACTGTGGGACACATTGATCCCGCGGATTATGAGGCCGCCCATCTTCGATACGTCCAGTGCATGAATCAGCAGGGTTTTTGGCCGGAGTTCCGTGAGGCAACCTACGGAGTCTATATCGAGCTACCTTATGCATATTCCGGCGATCAGAACGAGCTCGATCAAGCGCATTCGGAGTGTTCCCAGGATAATGCGGTTTTGGCAAGCCTCTATCTGATGCAGCAGGCCAACCCCGACCTTTGGGCGGATCCGCAACTGGTGGCGGTTCAGTGCCTGAGGAAGGGCAGTTTTGTTGACGTTGACTATACGGTCGAGGATTTCGCTCAAGACTGGGCGAAGAGCAAGTTCCCTTTTGATCGCTACGCGGATGGGCCGAACGATTGCCTGTACGGGGCCGGGTACGGGTACGCCTTCTTTTCCGCCAGTGGTCAATAACTCCTACTACGATCACTGCCGAGTTCCCCACCGCTCCATGCCGATTGATCGTCGAAGGGCAATCATGGACCGAAACGCTGAGTCAGTAGAGGGAACCGTCTCAGCAGTTCATAGAGTTTAATGTCTCATTCGGTGAGCCGGTATCTGCGGTGGTCGTCGACGTTGCCGGTTGGTCGGTCGAGGTGTCCGAGCATGACGCCGTTGGTGTCGATAGTGGTGTCGCAACCAACCAATGTTCCGCCGATGACCACTCAACTCAGACAGCCACCCCGGACAACCCCACAATCCACCACGGTGGGACTCGAGCAGAAAGAATCCGATGTAACAGAAGGATCTTGACCTTCTGGTGTATTCTTCTGTTACATCGGAGAAAGGAAAGTTCGGTGTTGATCCGCGAGTCATACCTATCCAGGTTGCGCCCCATGTACGACGTGCCAGACCTAGTCAAGGTTCTCACCGGGGTCAGGCGCGGCGGAAAATCCGTCCTCTTGACTCAGGTCCAGGATGACTTGCGCACTCATGTGCCTGCCGAGCGGATCATCTGCCTCAACTTCGAGTTCCTTGGCCTCGCCGAGATAGCCCACGCCGAGAAACTCGACCGGCATGTCCACAGCTTAGTGACAGACCCCACACAACTTCACTACGTCTTCCTTGATGAGGTGCAGGAGGTTGATGGGTTCGAGCGTGCCGTCAACTCACTGCGGGCGAGCGGCAACCTTTCCGTGTTCATCACTGGCTCAAACTCCCATCTGCTCGACGGCGGCCTGTCCACGTACCTGGCCGGACGCTATATCGAGACCAAGGTTTGGCCATTGAGCTTCGCTGAGTCGCTGGAACTGCGCGGGATCAGCCTTGACCAGGCCAGCCTCGACCTGGTGACAGACTATCTGTCGTGGGGAGGGATGCCATTCCGCTTCAGCGTCGATCCGGCTCTGCAACGTAATTACCTGCGCGACGTGTTCAACTCCGTCGTCCTGCGCGATGTGGTCCAACGGGCTGGGGTTCGCGACGTGGTCGGGTTGGAGGCCATCATCGACTTCACCATCGACAACATGGGGCGAGTCATGTCCCCCTCCTCACTCGCGGGCTACCTGGCCTCCGTCGGTAAGACATTATCCACGGACGCGGTCTACGCCTATCTGCGCGCCCTGGATGCCTCCCTACTTCTGAACCGAGTACGCCGCTACGACCTGCGCGGTAAAAGGGTCATGTCAACTCTCGACAAGTACTACGCGACCGATGTCGGGCTGCTCTGGTCACGGCGCACCGGACAAGGACCCGGACAAGGCGATTTGGTCGAAAACTGCGTATACGTCGAGTTGGTGCGCCGCGGCTTCGACGTGTACGTCGGGGTTACCGGGCATACCGAGATCGACTTTGTAGCCGTCAAGGACCAGCGGCCCCGCTACATCCAAACTGCGTACTTGATAACCGGCGACAACGTCGTCGCACGTGAGTTCGGTGCCTTCGCCCCGATCCGAGATAACCATCCGAAGTACGTCATTTCCCTAGACCCTTTTCCCCAGGACCACGACGGTATCCGCCACCTTAGCCTCACCCAGTTCCTGCTCGACCCGCCGGACGACTTACGCTAAGGTATCGCGTCCTTGACGCTGAATGTCGGAAATGACACCTACAATGATCATTTCATTGCCCAACTATGACCCCCGCACTGGGTGGCTGGAACTGCATATCAGCTTTCTAGGCATCGGATAGGAGCACAAGATGACACTCTGGCTAACTGGATTACTCTTGTTGGTTTTCTTCGGTGTGGGTGTACTGACACTCCTGACTATCCTGGTCATCCAAGGCAGAAACAGATCGAAACCCGACCAGGACCAGCCAGCAACACGCCTCACAATCTATACACGATCGTGCAGGAGTGGCAAGCTGTCGGTCCTCCATTTTCGTTTCTGCCACTTTCGTTGCTTCTGGGACACAGTTCGCGACTGCCAAACCACGCAACACTGATGCATCGGCACAGGCACCATCTCAACTTTGCGACTTGATGCCATCACAGAGTTAGGGATCACCCGGTTAACCATCAGTGTGACCGACATTGAACCGCAGCGGCGTCATCTGGATGCCACGGCGTCAGCGATGACCATCGCAGCAAGGTGATCCGAAACAGCCGATTATCCAAAACTGAGTAGGCCCCAATCCAGGAATCGGACTCACGAACATCGATACTCTCCTCATGACAACCAGTGCGACCCTGAGACCTGGCCAAGGATTTTACGCGTCACTACAGTCGATTGATCCGCTTCCAGTGTGACACACGACACCCAAGTCAGGCGGATTGAACCACGCCAGACTAAATAGCCAACAAATTCGAGATACCAATTACGACAAGTACAATTTGACAGAATTATCCTGACATGGTTGACTCTGGGTCATTCGGGAGAGCCCAGGCTCTCTCTCTCTCTACTCCCAAAGATGGGATACACCCAAAGAGAGGTTTAAAATGATCAAACGTAAAAAATCAGCATTTCTGGTTTCCATATTATTAGGTATTGCAGTCTTTGGTGGATTATTCGGCTTCCAAGGCAACATGGCGCAGGCTGCGCCTATTTCCACTCAGAATAATTCACAAGTGCCCATCGAAACGCGGGCATTATCCGACTGTACGACGTTCCGCATTGTTTCCGTTGCTGGCGATCCATTGAGTTCAGTTGTCATCAGTGGCGGCTATTCGGGACATGCATTCCTCATTGTCAATAACGATTTCGTGTCAGGGATTACCGTGGCTGGCTTGACTGTTCCAGCCGGTGGACAAGTGACCATTGGCACGTGGGGTACTAGGAGTAACGGATTAGGAGTCTACCTAAATCTAGAGGCATACCAGGGCTCAGGAGCATACCCCGACAGAGTCTCTCTTTCGGCCTGTATTACGTCTTCGCAGCTCGTCACGCTTAATTCGCAGATTGCCAACAACAATTCATGGAGTAATACTAACAACTGTTCAAGTTTCGCAAGCAAGGTTTGGAACGCAGTCGTCACAAATAACACTGTTTCAGCGGGAAGTATCAACACACCATCAGGTTTGGTGACTAGCATTAAGAGCAAGTCGCTTTATTACACGAACACAGCCTTCTCTTCAACAACAGCTGTGAACGTTAAACGGCTTCAAACAAACGGTACGCTCATCACCGCAACTGTCTAAAATAGGTGTCCATGATTCAGGGTAAAAAGTCAAAACGCTACACTATTGTGGGTAATGTATGCATCGGATCCTCGCTGGCATGTGTTGTCTGGATGGCAATAGTCATGGTTGTTCGTTGGCATAACTATCAGGTGTGGGGTCCATTCACCTCGTTTCCTCTTCGATCACTGCAAGAACTAACCGCTATTGTCTTCATGGTCCCAGCGATACTGCTCGCAGTAGCTGGGTTCATTCTTCGGGGTAAGGGAAACAGAACCAGGCCAATGGTGAAGCCTCACTGAGATTCTTGAAACCACTCGGGAGTGGGCGTCTTTATGATCCCCACTCCCGATTCCTGTTTCCGATTGTTGATGGTAGTTCCTACGCAGACTGAAAACTTTGTACTTCTCCTGCCACATTCAGAACGGTATACAACTGTCCAGTGCCCCAAGGGCAGCCTGTATGGACGTTTTCCCATTGATGTCAATACAGCTGTCTGCTACTGGCGGTCGGGCAACCGCTATCAGCCCCAGGAAAGTTGTCTATATCGGGAAAGGAATGGTGAAAACACTGTATGTGCCGAAAAACGAGACATCCGGTGTGACTTGCACCCCAGGCATGTGGTTAAGCGCGTATGCTCAATGCCATATCGAGGACTTCTTCGGAAACCAATCCAACATCGGCCAGCAGTCATCTAACCGAGCTGTTGCCTGTTGACCATCACTTAAGCATTGGAAACAACGATGATGAAGGCCATACGCGCCAACGAGACATCAACGACCTCAGAGGACAGTGATCCAATATTTCGAGTCCTCTTTTCGAGACGCTCTCTGGACTTCCATACTCCCATCCAGTCGAAACATTCGACCTGGTGGGCGCCGATGTAGTCCAGGCGCTCGACTGGGCACAGAAAGCAGTGGGCGAATCGCGGACATTCGCGATCGGCCTGAAAGTCACGGTGGTGAACGGGTCACACTTGGTTTATCTGCTCGGCCAGGACATGAATGACTCCACCGGCAAGTTTCATGATGTCTTCAATCGGATGTATCTGCGTGCCGCAGATCCATTGTCAATCCCAGCGCACGACCAATGGCTGGACAGCCGTGTGTCACCACCTGATGAGACTCGACACAGTAGCCAATCATAACGACGGCATTTAGTCATTCCGTATCTTTGGCTCCCTCTGTTTTCGAGAGGCATTGCATAAGTTGTGTTGTCGGGACTCAATGGGTCTCAATGAGTCGTCACTTGAAGCCGCCGCCTTATCGAACGCGACAAGATCTCTGGTGCTGAGGGAATGCATTCATTGTCTGAGTGCCTTCTATTCGAACGAGTGTGGAACAGTACGGCGACACGCGTACTGAATCAACATAGTCCATCGCCGATTGGACCGGTAGTTCAGCGAAGATCACCATCCGCCGTTGTAGCTGTACTCATAGTTGGCATATGCAGCCCAGAAATCTCCGTAGCTATAGTACGCGTCTCGGTTGCCACCACACCCATTGCCCTTAGTCGGCGACGGCTTGGCTGGCGGCGCACTTGGACTGGCCGAGGGAGCAGGTGCCGATGTGGGCCGGCCCTTCCCACCACACCCGTTACCCTTGGATGGGGACGGACTTGCTTGCGACGCACTGGGACTGGCTGTGGGTTCAGGAACCAGTGTGGGAGAAGTCACAGACGGCGCAGGCTCAGACGGCTCGACAGTCGGCTCCGGCTGAACGGGCACACTCGGCTCAACAGTTGGCTCCGGTTCGACAGTCGGCTCCGGTTCAACAGGCACAGACGGAGCTACCGTCGGCTCAGGAGTAGTCGGTTCTGAAGCAGTCGGCTCGGGCTGCGCAGATTCGGTTGGCTCAACAGTCGGCCCCGGCTCAACAGGCACAGACGGAGCTACCGTCGGCTCAGGAGTAGTCGGTTCTGAAGCAGTCGGCTCGGGTTGCGCAGACTCGGTTGGCTCAACAGTCGGCTCCGATTGAACAGGCTCGGTTGGCTCAACAGTCGGCTCCGGCTCAACAGGCTCACTCGGCTCAACACTCGGCCCCGGCTCAACAGGCTCACTCGGCTCAACACTCGGCTCCGGCTCAACAGGCTCACTCGGCTCAACACTCGGCTCCGGCTCAACAGGCTCACTCGGCTCAACAGTCGGCCCCGGCTCAACAGGCTCAGACGGAGCTACCGTCGGCTCAGGAGTAGTCGGTTCTGATGCAGTCGGCTCCGGTTGCGCAGGCTCGGTTGGCTCGACAGACGGCACCGGTTGAACGGGCTCACTCGGCTCAACACTCGGCTCCGGCTCAACAGGCTCACTCGGCTCAACACTCGGCTCCGGCTCAACAGGCTCACTCGGCTCAACACTCGGCTCCGGCTCAACAGGCTCACTCGGCTCAACCACAGGCGCAGGCTCACTCGGCTCAATCACAGGCGCAGGCTCAGACGGCTCAACCGGAGGGGCAGGCTCCAGAGGATTACACAGTTCCGGTTCGGGGATCACTGGTACCACGGTCGGGTTGTCGGTGATGGGAATGTCTGTATCATCCGGTACCGCGACGGCAGATGCGGTGAAATCGGTCTCAGTGCATTCAGCGGGGTTCAGTACGACTTCGACCGACGCCTGACCGTTTTCATCGGTGAGTACGGTATAGGTGGTCATACCACCACCGAAGGTGGCACCGCCCCCCAGAGTAAGCGTCACTGGTAGTTCTGGGATCGGGTGGCCGTCCGCATCCACCACTGTCACCGTGATCTTCGGGGTATCCCCAGAGGTCACGACGGCTGGAGTGATATCGACTTCACTAGTCATGTCCACGGAATTCACCGGGGTTGGCATCGTAACTGGCTCGATAGGAACTGGAGTTGTTCTGTCACCTAGTTCCACTATAAATGGCGAGGCAGCCACATCACCTGGTGCTACGACAACCCCGTCGCCATTATCCGCTGACACCGACACCGGAGCAGTCCCGCCGACAAGTGCCACACCAGTGCCGTCATCGGCTCGCACTGTAGAGGTCATCAGTCCACTGCCCAATGCCGCCGCTACCATGACCATCACGCCAACTATCCATGACAGCCCTACTCGAAACATCCGAATCGTCATTGATCTTCCTCTCCTGCTCATTGCAAACATCGCCCCTTGTCAAACTACACGGCGCATCAACTTCGCGACCATCGATTCGTACGGTCAATCGCCCCAGCATCCTCTTCAGTCTGAATCCACCCATTGTTTACGTCGCGAGCGCTCCCAGATGAGTGCCCTGGGTACGCCGACAACGTGAAAACAGACTGGACATCTGTTGAGCGTTGGCGATGGGGCCAGGATGCCCATTTGGGGACGTGCAGCACAATAAATCGGGGGATTCAGATCAGGCTCGATCTTGATCACAACTGAGATTGAACCTGGACGAATCACCACTGCCGAACCTCCAAAGCCAAAGATATCACGGAGAAATAAGGATATCTGCCTCATTCAACAACAGAGACATCTTTACAATCGCCACTCTTTTGCGACGACATGCGAGCCCGCAGTATCTCGGCGTACGACCAGAGGAGGAAGACTGGCAGAACTCGACCGCCAAAAAACAACGAAAGAGTGCCTCAGCATTCTGTCCTGGGATAGCTCGTCATCGGCAGATCGAGGAGTCCAAGGGTGGCAGCAATCCCGCCTCGTGCGCAACCGCTCAGGTCTTCAGGTTGGCCTTCCATGCGTGTCTCCTCCTTCAGATGTGACGGTATTGGCCTCACATCTCGGTTCGCTAGGAGCGTGCTGAAATACGCTGTTCCGAGCGAGGACGTGCTGGGCGGGTGAAGATTCACCACCCCGCATCTTGTACACGTACTGGACGTACATCGCAAGATGTGGGGTTCGAATGTCGCTCGTCCGGTGCGCCGCAGCCGGGACATGGTTTTTCAGCACGCTCCTCGATCCACTGTATGAGTAGACACCCCCCATGGACTAGGAGAAACCCCTCCAATCAGGTGGCAAATATAGCAAAAGACTTGCCACTTTGCGGATTGTAAGGAGTCTTTCGGTGGATGCTGGATGATCCGTCACGACAAGCGAGACAATCCTTCGGATCAGCACTGGTCTGCCGAGAACATGGTGGATACCGGGTGGAGCAGCAACGTGTTGGGGCTCATGATTTCCTCGCAGTTGACAAAGCGCCAGGGCAAAGCCGTCACGAACTTCACTGGCACCCTTCCCGCAGATGGTGCTCCCAAGGGTAGCTTGTTCAAACGTTACCCCGAAGGCTCGGGCGCTCTATTTGCGCTGGTCAGACCCTGGTTCGCCGTACATGACAGGGGCTTCAGATGTGCCCCAGGAGGACGTCAGGGGCGTCTGTACGGCGGGGATTGAAACCGCTCAAACGTTTTTGAAGCCCGATCAGGCGTCGGCGATGGTTGAGGAGTTCGTGGCCG
>WRFP01000026.1 GCA_009778725.1 Propionibacteriaceae bacterium | reverse complement strand
CAGTCTCATGGATGACGAGTTTGACCAAAGCGGAGGTGTCGGCGTACCAACTCATCTTCTCAGTACCGCTCGTCGTCGCGCAGGTGCGTCAAAGCTGTTGTTCCCACGTGATCGCCGTCACTGCGGTGAGGCTCGGGCAGGTCGTCAAGTGACCGGCGTGGACCACGGGCACGCCCACTGGCAATGAGCCGATCCAATCGCGTCGCAGGAAGCGGTACGACTTGGGCCACCTCACGTCCACGTTCGGTGATGATGATCGACTCTCCACCCGCTGCCATCCGCACCACCGCTGATGCATTCTGTTTGAGCGCTCGAATCCCGACTGCCGTCATGTGCTTCATCGTAGCACAATGGCGAAACAGAACCAGGCAACCCAGCATGACACAATGCCTACACACATTTCCCCTCAGCTTCTATGAGACCACATTCCCCAGTGTCGAACCCCGGAGAATTGCGTTGTCACACCTTGCTGTTCGGGGGGATAAGGTTTAGGTGCTCGGCAGATCGGTGTACGTGAAGTCGTCGCCGACGTGGAGGAGGGGTTGGTGTTTCGCGACGGCGAGGGCGTAGGAGAAACAATCACCCAGGTTGAGGTGTGCGCAGTGTCCGGATCCTTTGCCGAAGTCACGGTAGGCGGCTCGGGCAATCAGGGCTTGCTCGTGATCGAAAGGTTCGATGACGATTCCGTACCCTTTGAGCAAGGTATCGAGGCGGCGCTGGTTCTCGGGGCTGTCACGCGAATTCAGCACTACATGCAGTTCGACGAGTGTGGCAGCCGACATTCTCAGTGCGGGATCGTCGTTCAGTGGTTGGCCTAGCCATCTCAGGAGGGTAGTGGCCCGAAGTATTCGGCTGGGAGTGCGTGAATTGGCGTCGTGCCATCGGCAGGGATCTTGCACACGAGGAACCGCCAGGCGTTGGGGCTTGCCCAGATGCAGGTTCCTGTATCGTCCCAGGTCACGGCATTGGGACTGTCCGCTGTCGGCCATGAGGGCAGGTTGTCGAATCGAAAGTGGGTCCGTTCTGATTCGGTGTCCCAGATGCGGATGGAGTTGTCGGTACTGCCACTGGCGAGGTGGGTTCCGTCGGGCGACCAGGCCACTGACCACACCGAGTCCACCTGGTCAGTCAGCGTGAGGGTGGGCTGTCCAGTGGTGGTATCCCAGATGATCACGGACCGGTCGGGGCTGCCGCTGGCAAGGTGGGCGCCGTCGGGGGACCAAGCCACTGCCCAGACAGGTCCGGTGTGTCCAGCGAGTCTGATGGGCTGTGCAGTGGTGGTGTCCCAGATGATCACGGATCCGTCCCAACTACCGCTGGCAAGTCGGGAGCCGTCGGGGGACCAGTCCACCGAGCTGATCCCGTCTGTGTTGGTGATGAGTGTGGCGGTCTGTCTCCCGGTGGTGGTGTTCCAGATGCGGATGGACCCGTCGTCGCTGTCGCTAGCAAGGTGCGCGCCGTCGGGGGACCACGCCACGGTCCACACCTGACCGCAGTGGCCGACTATGTGAAGGATACCCACTTTGGCACCAATACCTACGGACTCGTCAGGCACGATGGCCACCCCCGGGGCCTCACCGAGGGCATTCATGCTGCCTGAGCACCTGATCACCCACAAGCCCCGAGCATCCACATTGGCGAAGGTGCAGCCAGTGACGTCACCATCCCGCAGTGTCGTACCCCTAAGAATCGTCTTGTCGAACCTCGCCGTACTGCACTGCGATGAGAGAAGGTAACTGAATGACAAATCAGCATTCTCGAACGATGCCCGTGTGAGGTCGCATCCGTCGAGGATGCAGTTACGCATCTTCGCTCCAGTGAAATCTGCTTGTGTCAGGTCGCATTCCCACTCACTGTGAATCTGGAGGCCATCCAAATCTGCCCCGGTCAATCGAATGCCGACCAGCGATGGAACAGGATCGTGATCCCGATCGTGTGCCAACTGCCACAACGCATACCGCAGAATCAGGGTGGTCGTCAGAACATCCCCGTCCGTGACCCAACGTCGAAGAGTCGCCATCACCCTTGGATCGTACGCATCCGAGGACTGGTCTTCTACCTCAGCGAATAACTGGCCAAATAAGTCAAATGTTTCCATGTCGAGCGTGTCCAAACTCGGCACAGCGCCAGCCCATTGCTCAGCCCGGTCCTCCTTCACACAGGAGAATAAGTGCAGTGCCAAGACCCGTGCGTTCGGCAACGTGCTACTCATGAACAACCATTCTTCGATGAGCGGGACAATCCTTTTCCCCAGACAAATCCTATATGTGGCCACTCCCCGTGACCGAGAGATCACACGCTACTGGGGAAAATGTGTATCGACAATGAGCAAAGAGCGAGTTTTGAGGTCGAGCCTGCATCGCCGACAACTGAGGTGATGTCCTTCCAGGAACGTTCACCAGCCTGAAGACAGCTCTACCCGCCGGGTGAAGATGGAGATGCTGGATCACATTCATTGGTTTCATATCACAATGTGGACAGAGTTTTAAAAAGTATTGCCAAATTCGTTCTGGCAACGAATCAGGACTTGCCCCCCATCTCCACCCTTAATTTCAAGGGAGATTACCACCCGAGGGGCAAGCTTGCCCCCTCCTTCCTTCCACCCCCATGGGGATTGTTTTGCACAGTTTTACCCCTGTGGCACCACGACAAAAAGCCGCTACCGTCCAATCAAGTGAGGCACACGCCACACACCAACCCGACACTACGAACGGAGAAAACCATGACCACTCAGGACAGCCTGAGGACGCAACTAGACGAGGTCCACGCCGACCGTCAGTCACAACCAACACGAAGGAGAACAACACTATCCTCAACAACAACGAAAGTGCGCAGGAAAATCATTCCAATGCTGCTCGCGCTCATGACAGTCATTGGACTCGGCACATCCATGATCACGCAACCCGCCCAAGCAGCAACCACAACTGCCACCGTCGCTACTAACTTTTTAACTTCAGATTCTCCGGCCGTTGTCTTCTTCAACGACATCAACCAATACGTCATGGTTTGGAAAGGAGCCGGAAGTGATCAATACATCTACTACGCGACATCCGCTGACGGAGTGGCCTGGGCCAATCACGGGCTCACCTCACCGGACAGGGGAACTTCAATCGCCCCTGCACTGGTCCTCTACAACAGCAAGCTATATATGGTGTGGAAAGGCGTATACGACGACCAACGTTTGTTCTATTCCTACTTCAACGGCTCTACCTGGTCTCCCCAACAATGGATACCAACAGTCGGAGGCTCGTCCGCCACTCCGGCACTCGCCGTCTACCAGGGAAAAATCTACATGGCATGGAAAGGTATGTACGATGACCAACGCATGTTCTACACCACCTTTGACGGCAATACCTGGGCCCCACAAATCTGGATCCCCAACCAATGGACTTCAACCGGTCCGGCCCTGAGCGCGTATGGAAGCCAAACACTCGTGATGGCGTGGAAAGGGATGGACACTGACCAACGCATCTGGTGGTCGATGATTAATCCGGTCATCAGCTACAGTTGGATTCCACAACAAATCGTGCCCGGCTGCACATCAAATTCCCCCACCTTCGCCAAAACCGGCACCAGTTTCGGGGGGTACTTGTATTGGAAGGGTATGAGTGATGACACGCGAGTATTCACAGTGCCATTCATCTATAGTGGTGCAGCTGGCTATCAAGGCTTCTGGTGGGATGGCCCGCAGAGCTATACGGGGCTCTCTGGGGCAACTGGCTCACCCGCCGTGGTGGAGGATCGGTGGACCGATAAAGGTATCACATATTATTCGAGCCTCATTCTATGGAGGCAAAGTGACGGTCGTATCGCTGGGTATAAGGGATACTCAACAAGTTAGTTGAACCTGGCTCATCTCAAGGGCGGCAGGGCAACCTGCCGCCCTTCTCAGACGGTGGTTGAGATCAGTTCTCGGGCAGGTACGTCGACTGCCTCTCCATCGTCGACTGTCCTCGCTTTGCCGACTGACTTGGGATCGTCGACTCTTCCGGCATCGGTGAGAAGCTTGCCCTTGGTCTCAGGTGCCCAGACGACCGAGACAATGCCGCCGAGGGCGAGGATGACGGCGAGTGTGGCCATCGTCCAGTACACCCCGAATTGCATCAGCATCCAGGGCAACGCGAAGGTGCTGGCGGCCGAACCGAAACGGCTGATGGCTGTCGACAATCCAACACCGCCCGAGCGCAGCCGCGTTGGGAAGCTTTCTGCTGGGAACACACCGACCAGGTTGGACACGGCCGACATGACCAGCGTGAAAATTGCCATTGCTGCCAGTGACACCAAGCCCATCGAACTGGGCAGGAAAGCGACGATGAACAACAAAGCCGCCAGGATGAAGAAGGCGGAGATCACGAAGCTGCGACGGGACAGTTTGTAGGTCAGATAGATGCCGAGGAAGGCGCCGATGAGCAGGAAGATCGAAAGATAGATTTCCAGCAGATTTCCGCCAGCCTTCGTACTCAAACTCGACATGTTCATTTCTTTGAGGATGTTGGGAAGGAAGGTGTAGATGGCGAAATACGGCATGACGATCGCGGCCCAGAAAATGCCGTTGAAAGCTGTCCTGCGGCGATATTGCTTGCCGAACAGTTCGCGGAATTTGCCGGTTTCTTCTTGCGTGGATTCGGTTTCGAGAACCACGTTGTCGCCGAAGTACTTGTGCAGGACGGCGTTGGCCTCCTCGACCCGGCCGTGCCGCAAGAGCCACCTCGGCGATTCTGGTGTGCCGATTCTAAAAATCAGGACGACCAGGGAAACGATCCCTGGTCCGATCAACATGAATCGCCAGTTGTTCGAGCTGTTGTAGTTGAGCAGTACGATGCAGAGGATCATCGCGAAAACGTACCCACAGGTCCAGATGACCGAGAAGCTGCCCAGCAACTCACCGCGGCGTTTGCGTGGCAGCAGTTCAGACAGCAGCGTGTGGCCGACTGCGTAATCTCCACCGATGGCGATGCCGATGAGTAGGCGTAAGACGAACAGGGTCTCGGGGTTGTTGGCCCACCATTGCGCCAGGGTGCAGATGGTGATGATGACGAAGATCCACGTGAAGATGGCCCGGCGCCCGATTCGGTTGGCGACAAAGCCGGCGATCAGGCTCCCGATAAAAAGCCCCAGGAGCATCGACGCTCCCAGGGCTCCCTGCCAGAAACCGTTCAGGTGCCATTGGGGTGTGATGACGGTCAGTGCCACGCCAATGACACCGATGCCGAACCCATCGTTGAAGTGTGCCCCAAAGGTCAGGGCAGTCATTTTCAGATGGAATCGGGTGAAAGGGATATCGTCGAGTTCGACAGGTTTAGCTGAGGTTACTCTCGCGAGCATGGGTGTACTCCTTGGATGTTGTCGTCCCGAATTCCCCCTGCATGTTCGGACACTTTATTGTGTGGCATTCGGGCTGATGCTGGAACGTCGTGGAGGTAGTGTAATACCGGCCTTCAAGACCCTTGGCGAACAGGTTTTCTCACCAGTGGATAAGGCAGTGATGGATGTGCCGCCCGGTCAGTTTGGGGTCCCGTATTACACTACCCACCAAGACGTCACAGCGTCAGTTCGAAAAACCACACTAAAAACTCTCCGGACACCCCGGAGGGATTCCTAGGAGTGAAGATGAAACCAGCCGTACTAACCTGGGCCAAGGGATGGCTCGCAGATCGCAAAGGACTCTATATCTCAGGCGAGTGGAGACAGGGGTGCGGCCAGGTCGTCGAATCCGTCAACCCCGCCAACGGTGAGACCATCGCGACCTTCACCGGAGCGTGCGAACAGGACATCGACCTGGCGGTGAAAGCTGCCCGGGAGGCCTTCGACAAGGGGCCTTGGTCGAAACGCAGTTTCATCAAAGAACGCGGCGTGGCGATGCGCGAGATCGCTCGTCTGATCCGAGACCACCAGGATGAATTGAGCACGCTCGAGACCCTCGACAACGGCAAGCTGTATTCAGAGTCCTGGGGCGACGTCGGGGATGTCGCCGACCTGTTCGACTACTACTCTGGCTGGGTCGACAAGCTGTACGGTGAAGTCAACCCGGTGGTCGGCGATTTCTTGTCGTACACCTCCCTTGAGCCGGTCGGTGTCGTGGGCCAGATCGTCCCGTGGAATTTCCCCATCGACATGGCCGGATACAAGATGACGCCGGCGCTGGCAATGGGCAACGCAATCATCATCAAGCCATCGTCGACCACCTCACTGTCGCTGATCCGCCTGGTGGAACTCATCGACACCGCACAAGTGCTCCCAGCCGGTGTGCTCAACCTCATCCTCGGCCCTGGCGCCAGTGCGTCCCACCTCACCCGTCATCCGGACGTTGACAAGATTGCTTTCACCGGCAGTACGGCAGTGGGCCGCCGTCTCATCCACGACTCCGCGGACTCCAACCTGAAGACGGTCTCCCTCGAATTGGGTGGCAAGTCTCCCAACATCATCTTCGCCGATGCCATCGACCTTCAGGCAGCCATCGACCGGTCTTGGACCCTGACCATGAGCGGCAAGGGCGAGAAGTGTTCAGAGCCAACCCGGCTCCTCGTCGAGCGCCCGGTGTACGACGCCGTCCTCGAAGGTTTGGCACAGAAGTACACCCAATGGAGAGTGGGAGATCCCTTCTCCGACTGGTCCAACCAAGGTCCGCAGGTCTCGAAAGAGCACTTCGAGACGATCCTCGGCTACATCCAGATTGGAAGAAACGAAGGCGCTCACCTGTTGTGCGGCGGTGACCGGAACACCGTTGGAGACAATGCCCAGGGCTACTACATCAACCCGACCGTCTTCGTCGATTGCACCAACAAGATGCGCATCGCCCAGGAGGAGATCTTTGGCGCGGTCCTCACAGTGATCCCGTTCGACGGTGAAGCCGAGGCCATTCAGATCGCCAACGACAGCCCGTACGGACTCGCCGCCGGGCTGTGGACGAGCGACATCGGCACATCGCAGCGAGTCGCCAACGCACTCCAAGCCGGTCAGATCTTCATCAACCGCTATGGCTGCTACGACCACGCCAGTCCCTTCGGAGGCTGGAAAGAATCCGGCTGGGGCCAAGACCTCGCCAAGGCTTCGCTATCCCTCTACACCAAGCCAAAGGCGATTTGGTACGCCTACTGACAAGGAGAATGACATGCCCATCACAATGAAAGCCGCGGTCATGACCGGAATCGGCAAGATCGAGGTGCTCGACAACGTCCTGCTCGCCGACCCGAAGAGCACCGAGGTTCTCGTCAAGATCGGCGCGACGGCAGTCTGCCACAGCGATCTCAACACGATCATGGACGAAACGAGTCCGGTTCCGCAGGTGCTCGGCCACGAAGGCGCCGGCACGGTGGTGGCGATCGGCGACAATGTCACAACCTGCCAGGTCGGCGATAAGGTGGCGCTGAGCTGGGTCCCGTACTGCGGAACCTGCGCCTACTGTACCTCCGGCAAGGTGCACCTGTGCGAAGCCGCCTTCGGCCCGATGTTCGCCGGAACTCTGATGGACCAGACCACCCGCCTCAGCATCGACGGTCAGACCGCGTACCATTCCTCACTGATTTCGACCTTCGCCGAATACACCGTCGTGCCCCAGATGAGTTGCGTACCGATTCCTGATGACATGCCCATGGCCCAGGCAAGCATGATCGGTTGTGGTGTCGCCACCGGCTTCGGTGCCGCAGTACGCGCTGCCAAAGTCGAGCCCGGGTCCACCGTCGCGGTCTTCGGCCTCGGTGGTGTCGGCATCAACGCCATCCAGGGCGCCCGTCTCGCCGGTGCGCGCACCATCATCGCGTGCGACATCAAGGAGTTGAACCTCGACGAAGCCCTGTATTTCGGCGCCACTCACACGCTCAACACCGGAACCGGTGACGTGCCCGCAGCCATCAAAGAACTGACCGATGGCCTGGGCGTCGACTTCGCCATCGACTGCACCGGAAACACCAAGGTTGGCTCCCTCGCCTGGCAGAGCACCCGGAAAGGGGCAACGACAGTCGTGGTGGGCGCCTATCCGGCTGATGGGGAACTGATTCTGCCCTCTGGCGGCTTCCACCGCCTGGCCAAAGTCCTGCGCGGCACCTTCTATGGCGATGTCAACCCGATGCGTGATTTCAGACTCATTGCCGAATTGTACTTGCAGGACAAATACGACTTGGATTCACTCGTGATCAAGCGCATCACTCTGAACGACATCCAAACCGCCTTCGACGCCTTTCATGACCCCAAGGCCAACAATGTCGGCCGCTACGTCATCGAGTTCTGAGATTTTCATTCAGTACGCCGGGTCACCGTTCCTTGACGGCGCGTCGAGAGCACATGAAACCACCACTGACCCATTTGAGACAATGAAGAAGGACTAATGACGGACCCACAATCCACTCATCTCTACGGGGAACAGACTGTCCTCGCGATTGAAAACATGTCTTTTTCGGGACGCACTCTCGAACAATTCCCCGAGGTTATCCGTAGTATCGTCCAAGTGAAAGAAGCGGCAGCCGAGGCGAATGCCGAGTGCGGTCACGTGGACCGGGGGGTTGCCTCACGTATCGTCCACGCCTGCCACATACTCAAAAACCTCAACCACACTGATCAGTTTCTGGTGGACGTGTTTCACGGTGGTGGCGGCACGGCTGTCAACATGAACGTCAACGAGGTGCTGGGTTCCTTGGCCGGTGACGGTGTCGACGCGTTTGACCACATCAATGCGTCCCAATCCTCCAGTGACGTGTGCCACACTGCGATCCGCCTAGCCATCTATGACCAGTCTCATGTGGTCACCGACAGTGTCACGGTTCTCATCGACGTACTGCGGCTCCAAGCCGAGGACACCGCCGGCGTCGACACGATTGCCCGTACCTGTCTCCAAGATGGGATGGCCGCACCCATCTCGAAGCTCTTCGGCCCTCTTGCGGGGGTCCTCGAGACTCTGCTCGAGGATTTATCCTCCGCCACCGACAAGCTGTTGGACGTCAACATCGGCGGAACAGTCATTGGTTCTGGTTACGGTGCGAGTCCGGCCTACCGCCAAGCCGTTGTGCCGCAGTTGGCCAAGATTACCGGCCTTCCCCTCACGACGGCCCCTGATCTGTACGCCGTGACTCAATATCCCGTCGACCTGTCCCGCATCAGCGCCGTACTGACGATGCTCAGCCGCGTCCTGGCAAAGTTCTCCCAGGACTTGCGACTGTTGTCATCCGGCCCAGACTGTGGTTTCAATGAACTCCAACTCCCCACCACGCAAAAGGGGTCAACGTACTATCCAGGAAAAGTCAATCCCGTCATCCCGGAGACCTTCCTCCAGTGCGATCTCCTGGTCAGCGCCAACGACAGCATCATTCAAAGATGTCTGGGAATGGGGGAACAGTACTACAACCTGTGGGACGCCACCATGGGTTTCCTGCTCCTGGAGAACATCCGCATGCTCGGAAAAGCCATCAGACTCTTGACGCAAAAGTGTGTGGCCGGAATCGAAGTCAACTCCGAGGTCTGCCAGACCTACGCAACGTCAACCATGCCAAGCATCCTTCAACTCAAAGAAGAACTCGGTTATCAAGCCATCACCGATGAAATCAACAAGGATGGTGCCGCCTCATTCCTACGACACCACAGCGAACCGGAAACCGAACGGACTCCCTAGGAGCGGGACGACTTCGTACGGGTATGCAATAGCACTAGGTGACGTTGTCACCTTCCCGGGCGAACTCCCGTACAGAGTAGACAAACGGCCCTGGCGCGTCGGCGTGCACCCAGTGTCCTGCCCCCTTGACTTTGACCTGGCGGAGGAGGGGGAACAAAGACTTCATGTGGGCGAACTGTTCTGGTGAGGTACGGCTGGAGCGGGTGCCCGTGATCCACAAGACCGGGTGCTCGAAGGAGCCCCGGATATCCGGCCAGATTCCGATGAGTTCCATGTCGCGCCTCAGGAGTTCCAGATTGATGATCCAGTGCCAGCCATCGTCACCGGATTGGAGGTTTTGGAGGAGGAAACCCAGGGTTCTTTCGTCGTGGACGGTTTTTTTCAGGAGGTCTCGGGCGTGACGGCGGTCGGTCAACTGGTCGAGGGGGAGGGCGGCCATGGCTTCGGCGTACTTGGCGAAGGGGGCCATCGGGAGTTGGGCAGCGGAGGTGTCTTCGATGACCAGGCGCTCGATGTTTTCGGGGTGGGTCAGGGCGGTCATCATGGCAATACGACCGCCCATGGAGTGGCCGACCAGGCAGATGGGGGTGTCCAGACTGCGCAGGAGCTCGCTCACGCGGTCAGCTTGGGTTTCGTAAGAAAACTTGTCGGACCACTCGGATTGGCCGTGGTCGGGCAGGTCGACCAGCAGCGACGAGTCCGGCAGCAGGCGTTTGGCAATGGTCGTCCAGTTGCGGCCCTGGCCGAACAGACCGTGGAGGAAGACGTATCTGGGCGGCTGGTCGCCGATGGTCAACAAGTTCATGCGCGGTGCTCCCAACAAGCGGTGTGCCAATGGCGTCGGTCGTCGACGGCGCGCTGTGAACCCAGCGAGGGGGTGTCGGGCCACGCGACGATATGGGCGGTACCAGGCGGAATCATCGCCTGGCATCCAGGACAGCGGTACGACTTGGAGGCCCGTGCCCCGGGCATCGACTGGACGATCCAGCGACCGTCGGCTTTCAACTCGGCCTTCGCATGGGCTGAGGAGAGCGGGCGCGGGGCTTGCAGATGTTTGGACGGGCGCCGGGTCACTGGTCCTGGCTTTCGGGGGTGGTCGGGACCCATCGGTCCTCCTCGCAGCCGGTCGGGCTGTCGGGGGCAGTCGGGGTCCACAGAGTTTCCGCGCGCCCCGCCTGGGTGTTGGCGTACCGGCCGAGGATGAACAGCAGGTCGGACAAGCGGTTGATGTAGCGGATGGCAGCCTCGTTGACAGGGATGGATTCAGCGGCCACCCAGGTGGCCCGCTCTGCCCGGCGCACTGCCGTACGCGCAATGTTCAACCACACGGACTCAACCGACCCGCCTGGCAACAAAAAAGACCTCAATGCAGGAAGCCCGGCCGAGAAGTGGTCGCACCATCGCTCCACGCGGTCGATCTGCGCCTGTCCGATCCGGACCGCCGGGCCCGTGTGATCCAACGGCGTCGACAGGTCCGCCCCGACGTCGAACAGGTCGTTTTGAAGGATCAATAAAACCTCGCCCAGGGCCGGTCCAGGATCGCCGAGCCCGAGGGCGGCCCCGATGGCGCAGTTGGCCTCGTCCAGGGTGCCGTACGCTTCCAGGCGCGGATCGGTCTTGGGGACCAATTGGTTGTTCGACAGACGTGTCGTTCCTTGGTCTCCCGTACGCGTGTATATCCTGGTTAAGTTCACCATGGTTTTAGCCTAGCAAGAAGGTAGTCAATGTCTGGTCTGAAAAAGTTGGTCGTCGTCGGCCTGATGGCGTGTGTCGCCAGTCTCGCGAGTTGTTCGAGTTCCCCGTCCTCCCCGACAACACCCTCGTCGGCTACGAGTGGGCCCAGCGTGCCCTCCATCACCTTGACATCCCCTGCGACCGGGGGAGCGGCTGGTGACACCGTCGCGTGTGCCTATCCGGCTTCCGGCACGGCAGCCAAGCCAGTCTCGCCGCCCTCGACCAGTGATATCCCCGCCACCGGCGCCGTGACCGTGACCATGCACATGGACGCCGGCGACGTGGTGATGAACCTCAACCGCGACGGCGCCCCCTGCGCGGTCCACTCTTTCGAGTCCCTGGCCGCCCAGCAGTACTTCGACAATACATCCTGCCACCGGCTAGTCCTCGGGTTCGTCCTGCAATGCGGTGACCCCACCGGTTCAGGCACCGGCGGTCCGGGATACAGTTTCAAAGACGAGTTGACCGGTTCGGAGACCTATCCGGTCGGCACAGTGGCCATGGCCAACTCCGGACCCAATACCAACGGCTCGCAGTTCTTCATCGTCATCGGGACCACCTACAGCCTGACACCGGACTACACGGTGATGGGCACCATCGATCCCGCGTCGATGCCAGTCATCCAATCCATCGTGGATCAGGGCATCGACCCGAGCGATTCGAAGGGAATACGCCCGGCCGAAGGCGCACACATTCAGTCCGTGACGACCTCGTGACGAGCGCGGAGTGCGTCTGATCGTCGCCACCTGTCAGGTGGATTATTCGGGTAGGCTGACCGCCCATCTGCCGATGGCCAAGCGGCTGGTCATGGTCAAGTCCGACGGTTCGGTGTCGATCCATTCCGACGGGGGAGCCTACAAGCCCCTCAACTGGATGACCGCGCCCTGCACACTGGTGATCGAACACCAGCCTGACGACAAGCTGGAACAGATCTGGACAGTACGAAACCAGGGCGCCGACCAACTGCGCATCGTGATCGCCGGCGTCGAATCGGACATTGATGTCGACCTGGGTGTCGATCCCGGCCTGGTCAAAGACGGCGTGGAGAAACACCTGCAAGAACTGCTGGCAGCCCACCCCCAGACCTTGCGCAGTGACCTCAGCCTGGTCCAGCGCGAGTATTACACGGCGATCGGACCGGTGGATCTGCTGTGCCGCTCGTCGTCGGGAACCCATGTGGCCGTCGAAATCAAACGGCGCGGCGAAATCGACGGAGTCGAACAGTTGACGCGTTACCTCGACCTGCTCAGACGCGATCCACTCCTGGGCACAGTGGACGGTATCTTCGCGGCACAGGTCATCACCCAACAGGCACGTACTCTTGCCAAAGACCGGGGCATCGCCTGTGTGACCGTCGACTACGACGAACTGCGCGGGATCGAACCCGAATTCGACAGATTGTTCTGACCAGTTGTCAGTTGTCTTGAGCTGACCTGACGCTCAATCGTCCTGGTCTCGCAACTCCACTGGCGGCTCGTCGCCCAGGTATCGCTCGGGGGTGTATTCCTCGAACGGCATCTCCAAACCGACAGGGTCCTGGACACTGTATTCATGCACGGTTGCCTCAAATTCTCCGGCCTCGGCGACGAGTTCGGCCGGCCTGGACGGTTGGTCGACGTCCACGATCTGGGGCTCGGCCGAGAAGGTGATCTCGGGCAGTTCTGACCAATCGTCGTCGCGGAACTGGGTGGCGGCAGCGCTTCCCAGGCTGAACAGGTTCCCCAGTTGCTGGGTCAACGAGCGTTTACGCTGCTGGAGCGCGGTGATATCCGCCTGGAGCTTGTTACGGCGGTTGGCCGCCTCCAGAGCCACATTTTGCTGCAGGTCCGCGATCTCGTTCTGAGCAGCCAACAACAATTGCTGAGCATGGATGGTGGCGTCCCGGCGGATTTGCTCCGACTCGGAGACAGCAGTGTTGCGGATATTGGTCGCAAGCCGTGTTTCTTCGGCAATCTTGCCCGCGGCCGCCTGCTGGCGGGAGGTGATCTCCGCCAATGCGGCCATCTTGGCGGTCTGCGCCTCCTCGAGCGCGCGATGCGCCTCGGACATCAGATCATCGCGGGAGGCTTGGGCGCTGGCGAGGTTCTGGCTGGCGACCACCTCGGCCTGGTTCCTCGTCTGGGTTGCGGACCGTTTGGCGGTCTCGACGATGGCCTCGGCTTCGGTCTGCGCCTGGGAGACCACGGCTTCCGCATGGTTTTGCGCAGCCAGCAGGGCAGCGTCGGCATCGGCTTTGGTCCGGTCGAGAACGCCCTTGAGTTCGGCCATCTGCTCGTCGCGCAGTCTGGCCATGGCGTCCAGGACAGAAGTACGCATGGCATCGGCTTCCCGCCGTGCTGTTGCTCGTACTTGCTGGGCGGCCTGCCCGGCCTCGGCGGTCAGGCGCTGGGCTTCGCGCGTGGCCACGGAGATGATCTCATCGGCCTTCGCCTGAGAGGCGTGGAGGATCTGGGCGGCATGCCCCGACAAGCGGTCCACATCGATCTCGGCATTGGCTGCCTGGGCCTCGGCCGCAGCGCGAATCTCCGCGGCGGTGTGTGACTCGGCGGCGACCTTGGCTTCCAAGGCATCTTGCAGTTCCGCGGACATTCTCGCCTCCACGGTCCGTCGTGCCTCGGCTTCCGACGCCACCTGAGCATGAACCTTTGCTAGTTGGTTGCGAAAATCGACGATCTTCTCTTCCAGCCCCCGTACGTATGTGTCGACCTGAAGCTTGTCGTAGCCGCGCATCTGGATCTGAAAGGTGCCTGCGGCCGTAGCGTTATCCTCGAAGAGGTCCAATCCCTGGTGGGTGGTTGAAGACATGAAAGCCCTCCCAAGTGAATCAACCCGTTGTCTGACAGTTGTTGCCCGACAAGGCGCGATTCTACGCCTGATCACTCAATAAACAGAGAGGAAATGGTACCTGCCAGATGCAGTACGCGTCGAGTCTCCAGGAATCAGTGAGATTCTGCGGCTGGCTCGGTGATTTCCACGAGTACTCCGCCCGCATCTTTGGGGTGAATGAACTGGATCCGAGCCCCGCCCGTGCCGGTTTTCGGGGTTTCGTACAACAGGCGCACTCCGCGGGATCTGAGGACTTCGCTGACATGATCGACGTCGTCGACCCGGTAGCAGACCTGCTGGATACCGCCGCGGCCCTTGTTGGCCTCGATGAACTTGGCGATCGTGGAGTCGGGGGACAGGGGAGCGAGCAATTGGATCTGGGCCGACTGGGGGAGTTGTTCCCCGGTGCCCAGCATGACCTCTTCGACACCCTGCTCCTGGTTGATCTCGCGGTGCAACACCGTGAACCCGAGGACATCAGTGTGAAAGGCGAGAGCCTCCTCCAGATTCGGTACGGCATAGCCGACGTGATCAATGCAAACAAATAGATCAGTGTTATCCATATCTCTACCTTTTCATATTTTCTTTCCGCGTGGTGCGTGGACACCAGGGGCTCGTCAGGTGGCGGCAGAGGATTTACGACACGCGTCAGCGGCAGACGCGCGTGCCAGGCCCCATGGTGCATGATGGAGGGTGAGTAATTGGACAATTAGGGATTCACTAGGGCAATGAAGGCGGATGACATGGGCAAATGGGCCAAGCGTATCGTTGGCACTTTCTTGATTGCCTTCGTACTGTATTTCGTCATCTCCTACCCCCATGAGTCCGCGGCGGCGCTCAACACCTTCTTCGAAGCCATCAGGCAAGGGGCCGTACGGGTTGCCGGTTTCTTCGTTCACCTGGGCTGACGTGACCCGCCCATGAATCACCGTCCCAGCCTGTTCGACCCGGAAGTTGAGCGGTACCTTTTGGTCGACGAAGGGGAATTCATCGTCGACGAGGTTGTCAAGCATCCGATCTGTATGATCTTCCCGGGTTTTTTGACCCTGCTGGGTGTGGTCATCATGTTCTTCTCAACGTGGTTCACCCACTGGTGGCCCCCCGTCGCCATCGTCGGCCTGGTGGTTGCCGTCATCGGTTTGACGAAGTTCCACGACCTGTCGATGGACCGCTTCGTCATCACCAACATGCGTGTGTTCCGGGTCGAGGGGGTTCTGAGCCGCCATGTGGCCACCATGCCCCTGACCCGGATCCTGGATATTTCCGTCAACCAGCCCTTCTTCGGCATGCTCCTCAACTACGGGCATTTCATCTTCGAGTCAGCCGCCGACGACCAGGGCCTGCGCAAGATCACCTACGTCTCCAACCCCACGGCCCGCGACCTCACGATTCAGCGCGTCATCCAGCGAGCCGGCGTCAGAGCCATGGCCATGGCCCAAGAGTGGAATGACGACGGGTCATAGGACCGAAGGTAGTTCGCCGTACCCCTGATTTCTGCTGCTCAGCTCAGCCTAATGCCCGGTCGACAACTCCCCGGGCTTCTTCCTGGACTTGGGCGAGATGGTCGCGGCCCAAGAAGGACTCCGCGTAGATCTTGTAGATGTTCTCTGTGCCGGAGGGACGGGCGGCGAACCATGCGTTCTTTGTTGTGACTTTCAACCCACCGATGGAGGCGCCGTTTCCGGGTGCTGAGGTGAGGGTGGCGGTGATGGGCTCACCGGCGAGTTCGGTGGCGGTGACGTCGCTCGGTGACAGGTGAGACAAGCGTGCTTTCTGCTCGCGGGAGGCCGGGGCGTCCGTGCGAGCGTAGGACGAGACTCCGAACTGTTCCTCCATGAGGCGATAGTGGGCGGACGGGTTCTGCCCGGTCACGGCCATGATCTCGCTGGCCAGCAGGTCGAGGATAAGACCATCCTTGTCGGTTGTCCACGTCGTGCCGTTGCGGGTCAGGAAGGACGCTCCCGCCGATTCTTCTCCACCGAAGCCGAGTTCGCCGGAAATCAGGCCGGGGACGAACCACTTGAAGCCCACGGGAACCTCGACCAGCGTGCGCCCGATGGAGGCGACCACGCGGTCGATGATAGAACTGGAGACCAGGGTCTTGCCGACCCCGGCATTGGCCGACCATCCCGGGCGATGGGTGAACAGGTAGCTGATGGCGACCGCCAGATAGTGGTTGGGATTGAGCAGCCCGCCGTCGGGAGTGACGATCCCGTGGCGGTCTGCGTCCGCGTCATTGCCGGTTGAAATGTCGTAATTATCCTTGTCAGAGAGGACATTGGCCATGCAGTACGGCGATGAGCAATCCATCCGGATCTTGCCATCGTGGTCGACGGTCATGAAGGCCCAGCGGGGGTCTACTCGCGGGTCTGTGACCGTCAGATCGAGGCCCATGCGTTCGGCGATGTACTGCCAATACTGGACAGATGCCCCACCCAGCGGGTTCGCTCCGATCCGTACTCTGGCCGTCCGGATGGCGTCGATGTCGACCACCGTATTCAAGGCCTGGCAGTACGGGGTGCGGAAGTCGAACCAGCTGATCGTGTCCAACGAAGTGGACCGGCGCACTTGTGCGGGGTTGCGCAGCAGCTCGTTGGCCCGGTTGGCGATCCACCCCGTGGCATCGGTGTCGGCGGGGCCGCCGTTGGGCGGGTTGTACTTGAAGCCGCCGTCGCGGGGAGGGTTGTGCGAGGGGGTGACGACGATCCCGTCCGCCAGGTCGGTGGTGCGTCCCGCGTTGTGAGCGATGATGGCCCGGGAGGCCGCGGGGGTCGGGGTGTACTCGCCTTCCTTGTCAGAGAGCACCTGAACTCCCAGGGCCGACAGGACCTCCAACGCGGTCTTCCAAGCTGGAACTGACAACACATGAGTGTCTTTGGCAATGTACAATGGCCCGGTGGTCGACTGAGCGCGCCGATACTCCACAATGGCCTGGGTCACACACGCGATATGCGCCTCGTTGAAGGCGCCGTCCAGGCTGGAACCCCGGTGGCCCGAGGTGCCGAACGCGACCTGTTGGTCAGGATTGTCAGCGTCGGGGACAATGTCATAGTAAGCGGCCACCACGGCATCGGGGTCGATGAGGTCTTCAGGCAGGGCGATCTGGCCAGCGCGGGGATGAGTCATGATTTCATCTTCCTCTTTTGGGCTTCGATCGGCAAACACCGCTGGGGCATGAGAGAATGAGCCTATGGCACAGCTTTCAGGCGCAGTTGACTTGTCCCAGTTGTCTTCTCCTTCCAGCACCTCGAGTCCAGGTGGGGTCTATGTCACCGAGGTGACCGAAGAGTCGTTCGAAGCCACAGTACGCAAGTCCATCCAGTACCCCATCGTCATCGAGTTCTACTCGGCGAAGGCCCCTGAGTCGGCCGCGATGGGCGAAGTCCTGTCTTCTTTGGCGAATGCGGCTGGTGGAGCCTGGCTCCATGCGAGGATGAATGTGGACACTTCTCCCCAGATCGTTCAGGCCCTGCAGATTCGCGCCGTCCCGATGGTGGCAGGTGTGCTGGGCGGGCAGCTCGTTCCCCTGTGGCAAGGGTCGATGCCCAAAGAAGACGCCGAAAAGGTCATTGCCGAACTGCTGAAGATGGCCGCCGGGAATGGCATTCTCGGCAAGGCCGAACCGCAGGCCGGGGCCCCGCAAGATGAGGCCGAGCCGGGGCCTGATGAGGACCCCCGCTACACCCCGGCGTACGAAGCAATGGCCCGTGAGGACTATGCCGGTGCCAAGGAGGAATTCGAGAAGGTCTTGGCCGCCAACCCGGCCGACGCGCTCGCGAAGGTTGGCAAGGCACAAGCGGGATTGCTCGCCCGAGTCGCCGCATTCGACGTGGCGGCCGTGGCAGCCGCAGTGGCTGGTCTGGACCCCAGTATCGATGCCATTCTCGACGCCGCCGATCTCGACATCGCCGCGGGTCGGGCCGAACAGGGTTTTGCCCGTTTGACGACGGCCATCGCCTCCCAGGCCGGGGAGGATCGTGACCGGCTCCGGGTGCGCCTGCTGGAGTTGTTCGACACCCAGGACCCCTCCGACAAGGTGGTCCTGACTGCACGGCGAAACCTGGCCACAGCCCTGTTCTGAGCATGAACCGGTGATCCTCACTGCCGTACTGGCCGGGCTCGGTGCGGGCCTGTCGCTGATCGTCGCGATCGGCGCCCAGAACGCATTCGTCTTGCGCCAGGGCCTGCGCGGTCTCCACGTCGGCTGGGTCGTCCTCGTCTGTGCTGCCTCGGACTTCATCCTCATCAGCGTCGGCACCGGCGGATTAGAACAAGTCTCCCGAGTGGCGTCCTGGGCGCTACCCATCATGAAATGGGGCGGCGCCGCTTTCCTGATTGGGTACGGCGCCGTGTCGCTGAGGCGGGCCTGGCAACACCGCGCCCTGACCGACACCACCGATCAACCAGACCAGACCCTGTGGGCTGCTCTGCTGACGTGCCTGGCGTTGACCTGGCTCAACCCCCACGTCTACCTGGACACAGTCCTCCTGCTGGGTTCCCTCGCCATCAGTCACCGCCCCTTTCAGTGGTGGTTCGCTCTCGGCGCCATGGCAGCCAGCTGCGTCTGGTTCCCCCTGTTGGGTTTCGGAGCCCGCTGGCTGCGCCCAGTCTTCGCCTCGCCCAAGTCCTGGCGAATCCTCGACATCGTCATTGCTGTGGTCATGTGGGGAATCGCAGCCTCACTGATCTGGTAGCTGGCAGATCTTGCCTCACTTGATCTTGGTGCGCTTGGCAGCCTTGTGCGGTGGTTCGATGTGCTGGGGGACCCACTCCAGCCAGATGGTGGACAGGGCGGGAATCTTGATTTCGCAGTGGGCGGGGAAGCCTCGGTGTTCGACTTGGACGGCGGTCACGGTGCCGTTGGCGTAGTCGCCGGTTCCGTCGTACTGAGTGGCGTTGGTGTTGAGGATTTCTTTCCAGGTTCCCGCTTGTGGCAGGCCTAGACGGTACCTGTCATGAGGGGTGGCGGAGAAGTTGGTGATGCAGGCGACCAGGCGGTTCTGGCCGTCGGATCGCAACCAGGCGAAGACGTTG
>WRFP01000025.1 GCA_009778725.1 Propionibacteriaceae bacterium | reverse complement strand
CGCGACCCTCAACCGTGTCGCTGACGTGATGGCGGAACAAGGTGACACCCGGGACAAGGACCATCGTCGTGCCGCGGCGGTCGGTATCCTCGCCACCCCCGCCCTAGCATTATCGATGTTGGGTGTGCACACCCGCCGGGGCATGGACCCCGACCAGCCTGACCCGCCGATACCCACACCCCAGCAAGTGGAACGGTCACAACCGGTCGCGCGCGTGTATGTGCACTTGTCCGGGGATGCTTTGATGCGCGGTGAGGGTGTGGCGCGGGTGGAGCGCTTGGGTCCAGTACGGGTGCAAGACTTGGCTCGTGTGGTTGGTCATGCCCGCATCCGGGTGACTCCGGTCCTCCACCTCGGTGACAATGATCCGGGTACAGACCGCTACGACATTCCCCCATCCATCCGTGAACATGTGCTCGCCCGAGACGCCTGGGAAGCCTTCCCGTACTCGTCTCGTGAAGCCCGTCATCTCGACTTGGACCACGTCGACCCCTATGTTCCCGGACGCCCGGATCAGACCCGGACTTCGAATCTGGCTCCCTTGGCTCGCCGGTCACACCGTGTGAAAACCCATGCCGGATGGATACTCGAACAACCCGAACCCGGAGTCTTCTACTGGCGAACCGGACTCGGCCAAACCTTCCGTGTAGGACCCGACGGCACCACCGACACCACACCCGCACCCCCACGACACCCAAAAACCAGCACCATTGTCCTGACACCCCAACATCACCCCTGTCCTGATCGACCACCAACCCGCACAGACACCGGACCAACCGGAACCAGCCCACCACCACAAAACCCCTAAGGACACTCTGGGATTACGTTGCTTTTCCAGGCCCACTCCGGGTCCACTGGACATGCTCATCACATCACGACTGCACGCCCACTCGCGCGATTCGGAAAGATGGTCTATCGATTGCATGCGACTGGCAGGCCCATACGAAGTCTCTCTGTTGTGTCCTATTCATCTATGGGTGAACATGGGCACAGTGGTGAGAGCAGACCCTTGACGGCCGTATCTAAACTGTATACAGTACAGATAATCACCGTAAATATGGCGTATCAATTGGAAAGGAAGTCTCAAGGGTGGCAACAAAACAGAAGCTCACAGTCAATCTCACAGATGAGGTTCTCGACCTGCTACGTGAAATGTCAGAGGTGAGCGGGCGTACGGTCACCGAAGAACTGCGCATGGCTATTGCTGATCGCAAGTTCTTCACCGATCAAGTCAGACAGGGGAACAAGATCGAAGTCGTCTGCCCGCCTGACGCCTCTGATGTCACTCAGCGCCATCCGGTAAGGATGGAGGTCTGAGCACTCATGGTCTCAGATGATGAGAAGAGCTCGGCAGGGGTTCCACTGGAACCCCTGCCCGCCCAACCCGATTATTCCGTATCGGGGATCGAACTACCCCCGCAAGTAGAAACGGGAGCTCCTCTCACCCCACCGTACACAACCATTGGTCAAATCAACGCTCTCAACAGCAATCCCCGACGTGTGCGGAGGACACTTGCCCTCGTATTGACCTGGGCGATGGTTGGAATCATGATTGCTGGCATTCTGTTCTCCGCGCTCTCGGACTGGTTTGGCACCTCCAGCACGAGGGCCGAAGACACTGTCTTCGAAGTTCTGAAAGTCTTGGTCCCACTCGTTTCATTAGTCATTGGGTATTTCTTTGGCTCAGAATCCAAGTCAGACGATACGTAAGCAGGGAAACCGTAGTTCCATCTTTCTAAGCAGGCACTCATGACCATCGACAACATTCCACTTGGCAGTATCGTCGACCGTGTCTTGACTAAACACGAAGTACGGGAGCCGCTTTTCAGAATTAGCGACAGTGGAGTCGTCATCCCCATAACACAGTCATTAGCAGAGGGTGTCTGCGTCGTTCTCACCAACACGATTCAACTCGCTCAGGCAAATTCCCAATCGGAACCTCGCCTCATCTCGGCCTTGTCTCTAAACGCAGTGTCCTTTCTCCATGACCTCATACACGATGGCCACCCTGGTTGTCTGTGCAGAGAGTGCCTACCGATGCTAACTACATTCATCAACCAGTTCTGCCAGTATTTCACCTGCAATCCAATATCCCGCTTTAGCGATAGTTTGGTTCGATGTCTGCTCTCGGAAGAATTGAACGATGAAGACAGGCAAGAGAAACTTACTGCCGAACTCGATGGAGACTACAGTTACTCGACCGACACACAAAGTGGAAGGCCAAGGAGGCTTCTCCCAGTTGAACAGGAGTCGCCAATCATTCAAGTAAACATGTTCAGGACTGGAGCTGAGGAACACAGAGAATCGTGGCTACAGCTCAAGCGACTCTCAGAGCAAATCAAGCGTCTGGTTGAGGATGAAGGTTTCCAATGCGATGTCTCCGCGCGTTATGCACCGATTGACCAGCCCAATCAACGTTACGAACAGGGCACCTGGGCTGCCCTCTTGAGGAGTTCTGCCACCATCACCTTGTCTCCCCACGGTCGAGTTGGGATGGGCAAGTCATTGCAGATAGCAAGTGGGGCCATGATGCCCAAGCTCGTCCTGCAATCGGACGACAACGAGACATCGGAGAGGTTCGGGTCCAAAGAACTCAGCGGTGAGATTCATCACACTTACCTCACTGAACGACAAGCATGCGAGCATGTTCGCCAGTTCCTGGAGGACCACCGTGAGAGCATCATGGCGAGGTCTCGATGGCTGGCGAGAATCGAACATGAACACCATCCCCCCATCTATGAGAAGGTGTTGGCACTGGGCCCCGATGCATTCATTTCTCCCTTTGCTACATTCGACATGGCACGGTTCTGGAGTGAGCCACTCCACTACCAACAAGCCAGTCACGTCATCCGGGAATGGCTGACCACAATCACGAATGCCCCTTCGCGCAAAGTCTCCAAGATGGATGATCAAGGATTGAGAGTGGAGTCTTTCCGAAATCTCCTTGCTTACGGGCGACGAGAGTATGGCGACAATTTCTATTTGCCCGTGATCGAATTGCTTGACGTATGGGAAGAAGACCCCGCCATCTTTGGGCTGTCCTATCGAAGTTCTCCCGTCCCGGTCGAAGCGTGGGCAAACCTCGACAATCTTCGGCGACTGTGAATGCCATGAAAAGCATCGTCATGCCCATCCGAAGAATTGTTGGTCGCTTGTTGCCAGAGCGGACTCATGCTTTAGCATGTGATCTCGATAAACTGCGCCACCACATAGGAGTAATCGACGTACTCTACAGACAACAACGCATGCATGGATACACAGTCTGGGGCGCGCGAGGTCCTGTCATCCAAGTTCAATACACTCGTGTCAGCGGTCGACGCCGGATGACACTCGCACACGAGTGTGCACACGTGTTGTTCGATCCTCTGTTCAACTTTGAGGGCCTAGCAGACACATCAACGAGCCTCCTCCAGGCGAGACAGGCCTATTCCCGAAACATCATGGGACGCGATCTTGAGCAAATAGCCGATTACGTTTCAACGGAAGGTGTTGAGCGTTTGTGTGACCAATTGGCGTTCGAACTGCTGTACCCAATTCAATGGGCCAGTGTTGATGGTACTCACGTCACAACAATCGACGATGTCATGAGACTGTCACACAACTACAATATTTCCCTGTCTTTCTTCATTTCCAGGCTGAATGACGCAGGATTGCGGACCTCGTTGATTAAGCTCACCCAATGCGTCGACGGGGGATGGGTGGTCACAGATTCCATCGCTCCACCACACGGGTGGCGGGTTGGTCATCTCCTCTCCCACCAGTCTTCATCAATCCTGGGATCCTATGCAGGATCACGGTTCATTGTCAGTACGCTAGCCATCAGCACCATGAGTGATCCGACAAGAACCATGACGGTGAGCATGTCGCACAATGGTCATAATGCAATTGCACTTCGCGCCAAAAAAGTGGACGCAGTCGATGTCACGTGATCTGGGAGATGGCTTGGAGGATGCGCTTGACTGAGACGGTTTCGGCGGTACGCAAGGTCTGGGCGAAAACCTGGAGTCGGAACTCTTCGATGAGGTAGCCGATACGGGTGATCTCATCGGGAAGAGTGGAGTCGCGGGGTCCGGTCGCGGTACGGTCGCGGGCGTCGGTCGCGGTACGGTCGTGGGCGTCGGTCGCGGTACGGCCGTGGGCGTCGGTCGCGGTACGGTCGTGGGCGTCGGTCGATGGAGCCCTGCGGAGTCCGCTGCCCGGTCCATCGGCGTGTGCGCCGACGAGTTGGGCGTACGCGTCCAGTACTGGGGACAACTGATCTTGGCGGGCTTGGTCGCGGCGGGGGTCTTGGCGAGCCGAATTCAGGCGCATTTCGGCACCTTTGAGCCAGATGGGTACGCGGGGGAGCCAGCGTGGGGGGATGACGAGGAGGAAACCGTTGAAGACCAGGTCATTCACCTGGGATGTCACGTCATGGTAGAGGTCGGAGCCGGTCGGGATTCCGGTGAGGGCCTGGCGTACTGCGGCGTGGGCGCGGAGGGTTTCGGCGGCCAGGAGGACCAGACGGTGGGTTCCTTCGACCTGCTCGGGGCGTACTGACACGACTGTCTGGTCGAACGCGGACTGGTCGCGTACTGACCAGGGGTCGTGGGCGGAGACGAGCGAGAGGATCGCGGCGAACCTCGCGTCGGCCATCAGGGCGGGGACCGACGGGTAGGGGCTCGACCCCAAAGCCAACTTGTCGGGGTTGGTGAGGTGGGCGACCACCCATTTGTAGGGTTCGGGCAGGGCGAAACCGGTCAGGCGGGCCAGGCCGCGGACATGGGCACAGCGGGCGGCCTCCACACTGGTGAGCAGGGTTTCGGCGACCATCGATCCCCCGTCTTTCAAGGCCGGATAGCCGGTGACGATCACACCGTGGTCGCGAATGGTGACGGACTCGGGGATGTCGCCGAAGACCCAGGTCGTACCCGATGCGCGTTTGCGGGGACTTGACGTTGCCAGTTTCTCGTGGACCTCGCGGTGGAGATCGGCCTGAAGAGAATCGAGGTCGCGACTGAAGGTGGTCTTCTCCCCCGCTGAGACCAGGAAACCCATCCTCAGGTGGGCGGGCAACTTGTCTTGGTTCCAACCGTCGACGGGCTGGCCGGACAAGGCTTGGAGGGCGCGGGCCAGTTCGGCGGCAAAGGGTTGACTGTGGTCGGCACCGTTGGACTCCAGCCAGTCCAGTGCGCGCCCAGCCCAATCGGGAGCAGGTACGAAACGGGTGCGCACGGGCTTGGGCAGGGTACGGATCAACTCGGCGGCCAGTTCGCGGCGGGTCCCCGGCACACCCCAGGTGAAGGGCGCGGGGTCGAGGGCGCTGAGGGCAGACAGGGGTACGGCCACTGTCACACCGTCGCGGTCCTCGCCCGGCGAAAAGTGATAGTCGAGCCCGAGCGGGATCGGGCCGAAAGACCAGGAGTCCGGGTAGTCCTCGCTGGTCAGGGCCACATTTTGACCTAGGACATCGTCTGTTGTCATCCTCAGGAGGGCCGGATGACGGGGATCGGTTCTGAGCCAGCCGTCGAGTGCGGCCAGGGAACAGATGCCTGCGGGGATGCGGGAGTCGAAGAAGTCGAAGATCGCCTGGTCGTCGGCCACCAGGCCTCGGCGGCGGGCCTTGTCCTCCAGGGCCTCGACACCGGCGCGTACTGTGGCGTTGTGGGCGGCGACCTTGGAGTACGGGGCGCCCCGGTCGGGAATCGCCAGGCCCTCCACCAGGCCCGACTGGAGGAAGATGGCCCGGGCCTGTTCGGGGTCGATGGCCCCGTAGCCCACCCGGCGGTCGGCGATCAGCGGCACACCCAGCAAACTGACCTTTTCGTGGGCCAGGACTGTGCCGGTTGACGAGGAAAAGAACGGTTCCGAGTACGTCCGGGTGAGCATGTGAGAGCCCACCGCCTCGACTTGGGCAACCGAGATGGGCGCCACGGTGTGGGCCCACAGCCGGGTGGTCTCGACCAGCTCGACGGCCATGACCAGGTCCGGTTGGCTCTTGGCCAGCGTCGACCCTGGTGAGATGGCAAATCGGGCACCCCGGGCGCCGAAATATTCGCGCGGCCCCCGACGACGGGGACGGTTGCCGGAATCCGGGTCCAGGATGCGGGCACCGATATTGGACAGCAAGCCAGACAGACATGCGGTCAGGATGGAGTCCATGAGCGATGAGGAGAAATCGGGCACCGGAACACGGGCATTTGTCCCATCGGGGAGTGTGGTGCGTGGGTGGGCCGAGCCACGGATCTGACTGGATACGTGGGATCCGAGTGGCAGATGCATCTGTTTACAGACCTCGCGAAGGCTGGTCACTAGGTCCTGCCACTCTCGTACCCTGGTGTAGTTCAGGAACTCAGTACGGCACATGGTGCGGAACTTGGAGGATGATAGTTCCTTGCGCTGGGCTCTGAGATAGTCCCAGAGGCGCAGGAGAACTGCGAAGTCACCGCCGGGACTTGGCTGAGGTGTGTTGGGACCGCGACCTGATTTCCCCTTGCCCACGTGGGGTCCGGCCTTCCAGCCGGTGTGGGGGGTGATCCGGGCTGGTGTGGAACCGGCTTCGGGGTGGGAACCCCCTTGCCCCATGCCCCCGCCTGATCCTCCCTTCCAACCCTGGTGGGGTATGATGACGGGTGCTGAGCCGTCGTCAGTTGATGCGGAACTGTATTCTTCCTTGTCAGAAGTCTTCTGGTGGCCTGATCGAAGGGTAGGAGAGAAGTGGCGTGGTTCGGACCGGCCACCCCCTCCAGGAGAATCCCAGCCGGTGTCGGTGGTGAACCGGGCGTGCATGGCGTCGGCTTTTTCGCGCTGCTCCAGGGGACGCTCTCGTACATCCTGGATACTGAGCGCGGCGACGATGACCAAGATCTCTTTCAGACAGCCCTGCTCGGCGCCCTCCAGGAGGATGCGGCCCAACCGCGGGTCGATCGGCAGGTTGGCGAGTTTGTGGCCCAGCGGTGTCAAGCGTGGTTCGTTGCCCGTACCGGTGATGGCGCCCAATTCGGTCAACAGTCTCAGGCCGTCGGTGATGTGAGTACGGTCGGGAGCCTCGACGAAGGGAAATTTGGTGATGTCGCCCAGGCGGGCGTTGGCCATGGCCAGGATGACAGACGCCAGATTGGTCCGCAGGATTTCGGGTTCGGTGTACCGCGGGCGGCCGAGGAAATCCTCTTCGGAATACAGCCGTACGCAGATGCCGGGGGCCACCCGGCCGCAGCGCCCGGCCCGCTGGTTGGCTGAGGCCTGGGAAATCGGTTCGATGGGCAGACGTTGGACCTTGGTTCGGGCCGAGTAGCGCGAGATGCGGGCAAAGCCGGGGTCCACGACGTAGCGGACACCGGGAACGGTCAGTGAGGTCTCGGCGACATTGGTCGCGAGGACGACGCGTTGGCCGGAGTGCGGGCTGAAGACACGGGCTTGTTCTTGCATGGTCAGGCGAGCGAACAGAGGCAATACCTCGACTGCCAGGCGCGAGTCCGTCAGAGCCTTGGCGGCGTCTTTGATCTCGCGCTCGCCTGAACAGAAAACCAGGATGTCGCCGTGGCGCGGCAGAGAGGCCACGGCGTTGACCATGGCGGCGATGGGGTCGTCATCGTCGGTCAGGGGGGCGTACCTCACCTCGACCGGGTACGCTCGTCCGCTCACCTCGACGATGGGAGCATCGTCGAAATGGGCCGAGAAACGGGCCGTGTCGATTGTTGCCGACGTGATGACGACCTTCAGGTCCGGTCGCTTGGGGAGCAACTGTTTCAGGTAGCCAAGCAGGAAATCAATGGTGAGGCTACGTTCATGGGCCTCATCGACGATGATCGTGTCGTACTGGCGAAGCAGTCGGTCGTGGCCGATCTCAGCCAGGAGGATGCCGTCGGTCATGACCTTCAACTGGGTGGCACGGGACGTCGTCGCCTCGAAACGTACCTGGTAGCCGACCACGTCGCCCAACGCGGTGCCCAGCTCCTCGGCAACTCGAGTTGCCACGCTACGGGCAGCGATCCGGCGCGGTTGGGTGTGCCCGATCCGCGTCCGGCCCGCGTGCAGGCAGATCTTGGGAAGTTGGGTTGATTTCCCCGACCCGGTCTCCCCCGCCACGACGACCACCTGGTGGGTACGGATCAGGTCCGCGATCTGGTCGGCATGGGCCGCGATGGGCAGGTTCGCATCCACGCTCACATCGATCGGCGACCCAGGACTCACCCGACCTAATGTACCAAGTCCCATTATGATGAACATCATGAGTAGTGGTTCCAACGGATCTGCCGGGCGTCCTGCCAAGAGCCCTGAGCAGTGCGCTGATCCTGGTCCCTCACCCACCAGCCCCACGTCTGTGAACAACCCACCTTCTCCCTCCACGCCGCTTTCCCCGGCTCATCCCGTGCTACCCAACAACCCCGCTGTCCTGGCGCACTTCACAACCTTTCGGATCGGCGGACCAGCCCGAAATCTCGTGATCGCCCAGACTGAGGACGAGCTAGTCGGCGCTGTTCAGCGGGGGGATCTGGCGTCCACACCGGTGCTGGTCGTGTCCGGCGGATCGAACATGTTGGTGTCCGACGACGGGTTCGAAGGGACTGTCGTGGTGGTCGCCACCCAGGGGATCGAGCAACAGACAACTCAAGGAACCGGAATCCACCTGAGGGTCGCCGCGGGGCAACCCTGGGACCAACTCGTCGAGCACACGATCGCCCAAGGGTGGAGCGGGTTGGAGATGCTCTCGGGAATCCCGGGTCTGGTGGGCGCTGCTCCGGTGCAGAACATCGGGGCGTACGGAGCGGAGATCGCATCGGTCATCCACGCGGTGCGAGTCTATGACAGACCTGCCAAACAGATCGTAACCCTCTCCCCCGACGCCTGCGGTTTCGGGTACCGTACCAGCCTTTTCAAGCAACAACGCGACCAGTACGTGGTGCTGAGCGTGGACCTGAACCTCGCGCAGCAGCAATGGATCGGTGGATTCGGGCTCAGTCAACCGGTCGCCTATGCCGAACTGGCAGGTCATCTGGGTGTCGACATCGGCACCCGAGTACCGCTGACCGACGCTCGTCAAGCAGTCCTCGCCCTCAGACGGGCCAAGGGCATGGTCTTCGATCCCGCCGATCACGACACGTGGAGCGCCGGCAGTTTCTTCACCAACCCGATCGTGTCCAGCGCGGTGGCCGCCACGTTGCCCGAGGATGCCCCCCGGTTCGCCCAACCCGACGGCACGGTCAAGACATCCGCCGCCTGGCTGATCGACCACGCCGGCTTCCACAAGGGGTACGCCCTGGGACCAGCCGCCTTGTCATCAAAACATGTATTGGCTCTCACCAACACAGGACATGCCACTGCCCAGGACATCCTCAGGCTGGCCCGGAAGATACGAGACGCCGTACTGACAACCTACGGGATTCGTCTAGAACCGGAACCCGTATTCGTCGGAGTCTCATTGTAAAACACCTTGTAAAATGGGTGTTCAACTTCTCATCATTAGGCAAGTGACATTACTCGTACTGTCAAAAAACAAGAGATGTGGCGGGTCATGTCTCCGACTATGACATGACCCGCCACCGGTGTCAACCACGTTGTTCGATCACCTTAAGAGCGTGGTGCTCCCCTTCTTGGCGTCGAGGGGAGCGCTCTTCGCGGACCAATTTTTCGTGGGACCACCAGGCGAGGGAGCGCCTTCACAGGTCGCAGGCCCGTCTTGCGCAATCGCAGGACGAGTGCTGCGCCGGCCAGGCACGCCATCGCCAGAATCAGAGCCGCTGAGGACCCTTGATCATCTGCAACGAAACCACCGGACTGAATGGACGGAGTGCCCGGGGTTGTGGGGGGCGCCGGTTCCAGGGGCGGAGTCGGCGTGAGCGGCGGAGTCGGCGTGAGCGGGGGCTCCGGCGGAATCGGCGGTTGCTGGGGTTCCGGCGGCGGAGGGGGTACGACCACCGTGTCGCAACTCAGGGCCCTGGTATTCGAGCCATTCGCACACGCGGTGTTGACCCACGGCTCACTGTCCAAGAACCCATCCAGGACACGCACCTCGACCGCCAGGGTGACTGTTGTGCCCTTCGGCATGCTGGCAACAGTTCCTGTCACCGCATTGCCGGTATGGCCGACCGTCCACCCTGGTGCAGCCGTCGTCACCGCTATCACATCCAGCCCATCCGGCACCGGATCCGACACCGACACATTCGTCACGTCCGCATCCGGACCGGCCGTGACATCCAGATAATAGGTGAACACACTGCCGACCTCGAGAGGATCGGGCAGGGTCGACACGCGCTTCAGCAACGTGAGCGACGCTCCGGGGACCGGCGGAGGCGGCGGTACGGTGACGGTGTCACACGACTGACCCTCCACATTCGAACCCGTCACACAAGCAGTGTTCACCCAATCCTCACCGGTGGTGAATCCGTCCAGCACCCGTACTTCGACAACCAGCGTGACTGTGGTGCCCTTCGGCATGTTCGCCACGGATCCCGTGACCGCATTGCCGGTGTGGCCGACCGTCCAACCAGGTGTCGCCGTCGTGACCGAGACTACCTCCAGCCCGGCCGGAACGGGATCCGACACTGACACGTTCGTCACATCGGCATCCGGGCCAGCCGTGACATCCACATAGTAGGCGAACAAACTGCCCACGGCGATCGGATCAGGCAACGTTGAAACACGCTTGGTCAGCGTCAACGACGCACCCGGTGGTGGCCCCGGCGGAGGTACGGTGACCGTGTCACACGACTCACCCTCCACATTCGAACCCGTCACACAAGCCGTGTTGACCCACTCCTGACCAGGTGTGAATCCGCCCAAGACCCGTACTTCCACCGCAATCGTGACCGTCGTACCCTTCGGCAGACTGGCCACGGATCCCGTGACCGCATTGCCGGTGTGGCCGACCGTCCATCCGGGCGTCGCCGTGGAGACCGAGATCACATCCAGCCCATCCGGCACAGGATCTGACACCGACACATCCGTGACATCCGCATCCGGACCCGCCGTGACATCCACATAGTATGTGAACAAACTGCCAACAGCGATCGGATCGGGCAGCGTCGACACCCGCTTGACCAGCGTCAACGACGCGCCCGGTGGCGGCGAAGGCGGAGGTACGGTGACCGTGTCACACGACTCACCCTCCACATTCGACGCAATCACACAAGCAGTGTTGACCCACTGTTCACCGGGGGTGAAGCCAGCCAGGACACGCACTTCCACCGCAATGGTGATTGTCGTACCCTTGGGCATCAGTGCTGTCGTTGCGGTGACTGCATTGCCTGTATGGCCGACCGTCCACCCCGGTGCGGCCGTGGTCACCGATATCACATCCAGCCCATCCGGCACAGGATCCGACACCGACGCATCCGACACGTCCGCATCCGGACCCGCCGTGACATCCACATAATAGGTGAACAAACTCCCGACCGCGATCGGATCAGGCAACGTCGACACCCGCTTCACCAGCGTCAACGACGCGCCCGGTGGCGGCCCGGGCGGAGGTACGGTGACCGTGTCACACGACTGACCCTCCACATTGGCCCCAGTCACACAAGCGGTGTTGACCCACTCTGCGCTGGAAGCGAAGCCATCCAGGACCCGCACTTCGACCGCAATCGTCACAGTTGTGCCCTTGGTCATCAGTGCTGTCGTCCCGGTGACAGCGTTGCCGGTGTGGCCAACCGTCCAGCCTTGTGCGGCTGTCGAGACTGAGACCACATCCAGCCCCTCGGGAACCGGATCCGACACCGCCACATCGGTCACATCGGCATCCGGACCCGCCGTGACATCGATGTAGTAGGTGAACAAACTGCCCACAGCAATCGGATCCGGCAAGGTCGACACCCGCTTGACCAGGGTCAACGACGCACCAGGCTGTGGAGGAGGCGGCGGTACGGTGACCGTGTCACACGACTGTCCCTCCACATTCGACGCGACGACACAGGCCGTATTGACCCAATCCTCACCGGGAGTGAATCCATCCAGGACCTGTACTTCGACCGCAATGGTCACTGTCGTACCCTTGGGCATCGTGGCAACAGAACCGGTGACTGCGTTGCCCGTGTGGCCGACCGTCCAACCCGGTGCAGCCGTCGAGACGGACATCACATCCAGACCGGCTGGCACCGGATCCGACACCGCCACATCGGTCACATCGGCATCCGGACCCGCCGTGACATCGATGTAGTAGGTGAACAAACTGCCCACAGCAATCGGATCCGGCAAAGTCGAGACCCGCTTGACCAGCGTGATTGAGGCGCCCGGCGGGGGCGGGGGCGGCGGAACAGTGACCGAGTCACACGTCTGCCCGTCCACATTCGACGCGACCACACAAGCTGTGTTGACCCAATCCTCACCGGGAGTGAATCCATCCAAGACACGCACTTCGACAGCAATGGTCACTGTCGAACCCTTGGTCATGCTGGCCGCGGTTCCGGTGACCGCGTTGCCGGTGTGGCCGACCGTCCAGCCCGGCGTGGCCGTCGAGACCGAGACCACGTCCAAGCCAGCCGGCACAGGATCGGTCACCGACACGTTCGTCGCATCCGCATCCGGACCCGCCGTCACATCGATGTAGTACGTGAACAAACTGCCGACCTCAAGGGGGTCTGGCACAGTCGAAACCCGCTTCGTCAATGTCAATGTCGCCTTGGCACTGTTCGTGAAGACGCACGAGGCCGCCGTATTCGATGCCACGGTGATCACCGGATTGTTGATGATGGACTCGTTGACATGATGGTCCACATCGCTGCCATCGGCGCTGGGCGAATCCCAGGTGCACTTCAGATCGGTCAGCGCGTAATTCGACGGACCACTGCTCTCATTGACGGTGTACTGCTGACCAGGGCGAATCCGCTCAGGCTGGCCCCAGGCCGCGTCCGAGATCGACGGCGCACCGGCGGCGACCGTCCCGGTGGGAGTCAGAGTGTACGTCCAATCGGCCGGAGTGGCGGAACCGCCCACGACCTGCTTGGTGGCGCTGAATTCAGCGGTCGAGTTGACCGCCGCGCACTCGACATAGGGCACGCCATAGGGAATAGTCACTTGTCCCGACGTACCCGCCGGACCGATCTGGCCGAGGTAGGCGCCCGTGTTCGGGTCCAAGCCCCAGCACAACCACGACCCGCTGGTATTTCCGAGCACCTCGTTCGACGCGCCGATGGTGTCCTGGACATAGGCCCCGGATCCGGCGGCGGTCGACGACTCGTTGAGAATGTAGGACGCGCCCGCGTCGACAGGGAACGGCTCCGCGATCGCGTAGTCGCCGCGCGCATAGCACGGCTCGCCCGGAGGAGCCTGGTCACAGGTCGGGTATTGATACCACGGTGGTGAACTGACGGCGCTCGTGGCCTCATTGGTCGCTGTCATCGACCAGTCGAAGGGGCTGGCCGCCGGCAGTTGCAGGTCGGGGGAATCGTTGACGATCTTGGCCAGCACCATCATCGGATGGCAGGTCACTGAGTTGGTCACCTTCCAGCGGTTGGCGCCGACCGTACCCTGGCTGCCCTGATCGATGGCCACCTGATAGCTGGTCGCCGTGTAGGACCCGTCGGCGTTGTGCGTGGGTGTGGCCAGGTTGTACGGCCCGTCGCCCACGATGGCGACACCGGTTGCGGGGTTGACCGGCTGCATCTGCACACCCATCATGTCCGCGTCGGGCCCGCCCGGACTCGACGGATTGCGGCCGTTGACATCACTCACCCAATAGCATCCATCGGGCAAAGACACGTTTTCAGTGACGATCCCGGCCGTGCCAGTGGTCAGATTGGGGTAGGTGGTCCCCCAGGCCAGGTTCGGATAGTTCACCGGGTTCGCCGGGTCGGTGACATCCTGGAAGGAGTACGTCGCGGAGAACTCCGGGGGCTGGGTGCCCTGGGCGTAGGTCGTCCCGTCGATGTTCCAGGATTTGTCGACCTGCACGGTCATATTCGGGCCAGTGTACACCTGGTTGTAGATCACACAGGAGACAATGTCTCCCGGCGCCATCGTCACCGAGAACGCGTCACCGGCACCATCGGTCACCGCCAATGGTTGTGTGCCATCGGCTGTCAGCAGAGTGCACTGGGCATTGGCGTTGGCCGGATCAGCCGGGTTCGCGGCATCAGGATAGCGCAAATGGACATAGTTGTTGTACGGCGGTGACTGCCCGGCCACATTCTCGTCGACGGACACGCTGGCCGACGCAGCGTCCGCGAAATCGACATTGAAACTGACAGCGCCCGTCCCCACCGAGGTGACACCCGACGTACTGGAATGTCCGTCCAACAAGGCGTCTGGCGAGGTGGCGTCCATCGTCCAGCCGCCGAGCGGTTGGCCCTGAGTGAGGTCGGTCACGCCCTCGGGGACCAGTTGCTTGATCACAGTCAGCGAACCGGTCGTTTCGGCGGCGCAGCCTTTGAGAGCCAGTTGCTGCAGAGTTTCCGCTGCCTGCTCCCAGCCGACCGCATAATAATCGCTGTTGGCAACCGGGCCGGAGACCGCCGCCAGGTTGTACCCCGAGCCGGTCACACCGTCGCCGACACCCACCGCGACGATCCTCGTCCCGCGGGCCTTGATGGCGTTGGCGGAGAAGATGGCCTGCTCCATTTCGGCGTACCGGGTCTGGATGCCGTCGGAGGGAACGGCGGTGGTTCCCGGAACCCCGTAACGGGTCGGGTTGCCGTCGGTGATCACGATGACAAGGTCATACATCTTTTCGTCGGCCTTCAGTGAGTTCTGCTGCTGGGCGACCTGATACAGGCCGCGGTCCCAGTTCGTGGACTCAGGCGTGGTGATGGACATACCGTCGATCCAGCCATTGACCATGTCGGCGCCCGCCTGCGTGGACACCGGGGTCAGCGGCCGGTTCTGGTTGGCCGTCCCCATCGCTGGGGCCGAGATGCCGAAGGTGTACAACCCCACTTGTGAGGCCGTGCCGACCAGGGCCTGGGTCAGGCCCTTCGCCGCCGCCTTCAACTGGGGCAGCGCCGAGGCCTCCTGAACCGAGTACGACAGGTCCATGACCAGGGCGACATTGAGACCACACTTGTCAGGCAGCGGCGGGTTGTTCAAAGACTCGGGCCAGATGCCGGTGGACGCTTGAGCCCCGGTACCGGTGATCATGAAATCAGTGGTCGACACGTAATTCTGTCCGGCCCTCAACTGGGCGCCAGTACGGACCGCGTAGGGGGTGGAATTGAAAGTCGTCCCGTTTGTGCTTGTCACAAGGGTGGGATCGGAGAACCAACCGGCCGGGGAGGAGCCTGTCTGCTGGATGTAGAACCGCCTGTCCCGGTTCGCTCCCCCGACACCAGTGTCGGGGACGACAAAGGAGCAATCGCCATCGGCGTCGGAGGTGCACTTGGCCCAGGCGTCACCCAAAGGAGTGGCCGACGACGAGGGAATAGTGGCGTTCGTGCCGTCGTACAAGGAAAGTTGGACTCCGGCGACCGGGTTGACGACCACTGCCCCGGACCGGGTGCCGCCGACTTTGACAGTGATGACGGATGTGGTGGATGTGGCTGCTGGGATCACGGCCTGAGCGGCCGAGGACTGGATGACGAGAAGCGCGGCGACAAGCGCCGGCACGACTTTGAGAACCCTGCTAGAACGGTGGTGGTGTTGCCCGCGAGTCGGAGCGGATGTCTTCTTTGACGCGACGATAGGAAGCATATGCATGCCTGATTTCATATCCCGTGGGCCCGAGGGGGTGGGGCCGTTAGGCAATATGCTATCTCCAGGCAGTCAGGTTCACAATGCATCCGGACGGTCACCGGCTAAGAAATTGATAAGGGATAAATCAAAAATTTTCACCATTGCCGATGGTCGGTGGACGACCGGGAAAGGGCCCTTCACCACGTAGTTTCAGCCTGAATCCCGCGTCACTACGGCGTACACAGGGCAGGCGAACCGAACGGAACGGTTCGGAGCGATCCTGCCACCAGGCTGGTCAGTTCTCGAGGCCTTCCCCCATTGTTGCACGTCAATCTCAACAAGAATGCTGCGGCGTTGTGTGAACGGAGAGGTGACGCGGACAGGCGGCTGGTCACCTGAACGTCAGTGAATAATCATCGAATTTCACAAGCATCAAGAAGTGTGTCGATATCCACGACGACCGGTGCCCGAAACGCCCGTGACAATGCTTTCTTGCGAACAACAAGCTGCAGACACTCCCGGGTCGGATGCACCCAGGCGCCACGCCCCACAGCCGTCCGGCTCGCACCGACCTGTGTCCCATCCCAGACCAGTCTCACCAACCCTGATTGTGGTTCGCGCGCGCGACACCCCACACAGGTACGGACTGGTTCGGCTCCTGACCGCCCGGCCACCCGGGACCCCCGTCAGTTCTGGTCGGCGGTGTCGGGACGGATGTCGATCCTCCACCCGGTCAGCTTGGCCGCCAGCCGGGCGTTCTGCCCATCCCGGCCGATGGCCAGGCTCAACTGATAGTCGGGCACGACCGCGGAAGCCTTCTTGGCGGCCGGATCCACGATGGTCACCGAGGAGACCCGGGCCGGGGACAAGGCCTGGGCCACGAACTCAGCAGGATCCTCACACCAGTCGATAATGTCGATTTTCTCGCCGTTGAGTTCGTTCATCACGGCTCTGACCCGGGAGCCCATCGGCCCGATCAGAGCGCCTTTCGCGGAGACCTCGGCTGACTTGGAGCGTACTGCCACCTTGGTCCGGTGCCCTGCCTCGCGGGCGATCTCGCGGATCTCGACCACCCCGTCGGCGATCTCGGGCACCTCCTGGCGGAACAGCTTCTCGACCAGGGCCGGATGGGTGCGCGAGACCACGATCTGCGGCCCGCGCAGTTCCTTGCGCACCGCCACGACGTAGACCCGCAGCCTCAGCCCATGAGTGTAGTTCTCGCCCGGCACCTGTTCGGCCTGCGGCATGATCGCCTCGACCGAGCCGAGGTCCACGCGTACTGTTCTGGAATCCTTGTCCTGCTGGATCGTGCCCAGGACGATGTCACCCTCCTTGGCGAGAAAGTGACCATACCTCTGCTCGTCCTCCGCCTCGCGAATCCGGTTCATGATGATCTGGCGGGCGGTCGCAGCGGCCACCCGGCCGAAGTCGTGGGGGGTGGCGTCGGACTCGCCGATCTGCTCGCCCTCCTCGTCCAGCTCGGGAACCAACACGACTACTTTGCCTGTACGCCTCTCCACGATCACCCGAGCCCCGCCGGTGTGGCCGGGAACCTTCTCGTACGCGTGGAGGAGGGCTTCCTCCAAAGCCGAGATGATGACATCCACCTTGATGCCGCGTTCCTGCTCCAGCTGCCGAAGAGCGCTCAAATCGATATCCATGGTCATTCCTCTGTTCCCGGGTCCTCGCGATTCATCTCCACTTGGACAATGGCCCTTTTGACGTCAGCGTACGGCAGAGTGAGCCCACCTTCGAGGTGTACCACCTGTTCGTCCGCCGACTCGATCCTCGCCGTCAGCGGATCTCCCCCAGATCGCTCGACTTTCACCAACCTGCCCGTGTTGCGACGCCAGTGCGCCGGTGTGACCAGAGGGCGGTCCACCCCACGGGTCCCCACCTCCAAGACGTACGGTTTGTCCCCCATCACATTTGTGTCATCCAAGGCCCGCGATATCTGCTGGGACGCCTCGGCCACCTCGTCGAGACTGAGCCCATGACCCTCTCCCCCATCGCCGTCGACCGTGATCCTGACAACGGTTCGTGACCCGGCTTTGGTCTGTCTGACCTCCTCAAGGTCGATATTCATCGACACCAAGACCGACTCAACCACTTCCGCCAATGACGTCACAGCCGGCCTCCGTTTCGATTGTCAGGTTCACTTGTCCCGTTCGGGGATAGGTCAACTTTAGCTCAGTTGCCTGGTTTTGGATACGATACATGACATGGGAAAACTGGTGGGAAAGGCCCTTGTTGTCGTCCTTGTGTTGTCGAGTCTGACAGGCTGTGCCTTCTCGGACCCGCGTATTTTCGGTACGCCGGCCCCGCCGTCGGCGAACCCCGCTCTGACCTCGGACCTGGCCCAGGCCGCTACCCAGATCCAGCAGGCGTGGGCCGCACTGGCAGGGTTGGCGAGTCTGGACCCGACAACTGACCGGTGGGCGGCGATGGCCGACACCTTGAAAGCCCAATGGCTTGTCCTGGTGGGTCCGGACCCGATCAACCGGGTCTCGGTGCTCAACGTGGACATCGGTCCGGCCAGTAGTTTGACCACCATCCAGGACGGCACCGACGCGGCGAACGACACCCTGCAAACTGCCCGCGATTCCTTCCTCGACCAGGCCAAGCAGGCCACCGGGACGACGGCCGTCTTCTGGGCCAGTCTCGCCTGTTCTGCCGAGCAGATCCGCCAAGGGATGGGTGGGACGTACAACACGGCAACACCTGCCAACCAGGGCGCAACCATCCAGGTGCTCGACGAGAAGACGGCGGTGGACACCCTGCTCTCGCGCTACGACGAGGGGGTCTTCGCCATCAGGTCGGCGATGGGTTTCCTCGACCCGGGAGCGTCCGGCACCGTGTCCAGATACCAGACCGTGCTCGGCACTGTACAGAATGACGCGGCGTCGCTGGTCAGCGTGGCACAAGGCATGGGCATCACCCAGGACACCAACCCACCGATCTATCAACTCCCCCCCGGACGCGATGCCGACGCCAGTCTCGCCCTGTTAACCACCACACAAGCAAGTCTCGTTCAAGCTTCAGCCCAGTGGGTCGCGTCGGCGGCCGATCCCACGCAAGCCATCACGTACATGATGAACAATGCCACTGTGGGAATGCCGTTGGGCGTCGGTACGGCGGTGTGGCCGGGATGGCCCGATTCCTGAGGTTACCCGCGTACGTCGGCGATGACACTGGCGACGGCGTCTGCCAGGGGTACGGTACGGCTGGTGCCCAGCTTCCGGTCACGCACCTCGACGACACCGTCCTTCAAACCCCGTCCGACAACGACTGATGTGGGGAACCCGAGCAGTTCGGAATCGGCGAACTTCACTCCCGGGGAGACGAGGCGGTCGTCGAGAACGACGTCGATCCCCTCGACCTCCAGGTCGGCGGCCAGAGTGCGGGCCGCGTCCAAGAGTTCGGCATCCTTGCCCGCCACGACGATGATGACGTCATAGGGCGCGAGGTTGCGCGGCCAGGCCAGGCCCTTCTCATCGCAGTTGGCCTCGGCCACCATGGCGACGGCGCGGGTGACGCCCATGCCGTACGAACCCATCGTGACGGTGACGAGTTTTCCGTTGGCGTCGAGCACCTTCAGCCCCAGGGCTTCGGCGTACTTGCGTCCCAACTGG
>WRFP01000024.1 GCA_009778725.1 Propionibacteriaceae bacterium | reverse complement strand
TCGACAACAACTTCATAACCCAGTTTGATGAGTTGAGCGACTGTTTTCGGTGTCGCCGCCACTCTGGTCTCCGCTGGGGCGGATTCCATGGGGATGCCGATCCTCATGTGACCCCTTCTCTCTCGTGACTCTCGCAGTCTACCCTGAGTTTGGCAGTACCTTGTTGAGCCTATCAAACAGGCGGACGCGATATCTCGTAACCGTCAATACGTCCACGGATTCGACTGTCCGCCTGGCAAGAAAACAGATACACAACCACGAATCTTTACCTATAATTTGCCAGTTTTCAAGCAAACCAGGAGCGGCAGTACGACCAAGCAACCGGGACACTGCTCAGGGGAGGCGACCTGGCTATCCGAGGATATCTGTGACCTCGCTGACCACATGATCGGCGGTCACACCGTACTGGGCGTACAGCGTGGCAGCCGACGCGGAGGCGCCGAAGTGATCGATTCCGATGCTGCGGCCCCTCGCCCCCACGACCTCGGCCCAGCCGTAGGTCACTCCAGCTTCGATCGACACGATGGCCGCGTCACAGGGGAACAATTCTTGCTTGTACGATGCCGGCTGGGCGGCGTACCACTCCAGGCACGGCGCCGCGACCACACGGGTGGGGATGCCGCCGGCTTGGAGGATCTGACGGGCCTGGACTGCGATCTCCACCTCGGATCCGGTGGCCACGATGACGGCTTTGGGTGCCGGAGCACTGGCCTCGATCAAGGTGTAGGCGCCCTTGGCCATCTGGGAGGTGGCGGCAAATCCCGAGCCTGGGGTACGGTCGAAGGTGGTCACGTCCTGGCGGGTCAAGATGAGTGCGGTGGGGTGGTCCGACGTGGCCAGAATGATTTTCCAGGCTTCGGCCACCTCGTTGGCGTCGCTGGGCCGGATGACATCCAAGCCGGGGATCAGGCGAAGCGACGCCACGTGTTCGACCGGCTGATGGGTGGGACCGTCCTCGCCGACACCGATGGAATCGTGGGTGAAGACGAAAACCGAGGGGATGTGGGACAGGGCCGCGAGTCTCACAGGGGTGCGCATGTAGTCGGAGAACACGAGGAAGGTCCCGCCGTACGACCTTGTCAAACCGGTGTTGATCGCGTTCAGGATGCCACCCATGGCATGTTCCCGGATACCGAAGTGGAGGGTTCGCCCATTGGGAGCGGGGGTCCAGATGGCGCTGGCACGATTGGGGGGAAGGAAGGAGGATTGTCCAGCCATGGTGGTGTTGTTGGACCCGGCCAGGTCAGCCGAGCCGCCCCACAGCTCGGGCAACGAGTCGGCCATGGCACTGAGCACGTCACCGGAGGCCGCGCGGGTGGACTTCTTGCCGGCAGGGAACTGCGGGAGGCTGTCTTCCAGGTGACTGGGGAGGTGGCGGGCCAGGACCCGGTCGAGCAGGGCCTTGCGTTCTGGATTGGCCTGGGCCCAGGCGGCGAAGCGGGCATCCCAGTCCTGCCGGAAACTGGCCGCGCGCTCGGCGGCGTTCTTCCGGGTGTACGCGATCACCGCGTCGGCGACATCGAACTGCTTGCCGGGATCGAAGCCGAGCCGGGTCTTGAGGGCCGCGACCTCGTCCGCGCCCAGCTTGGCACCGTGGACCTTCTCGGACCCAGCCATCGTGGGCAGGGGCCAACCGATGATGGTGGTGACCTTGATGAAACTGGGCCGGTCACTGACGGCCTTGGCCTGCTCGATGGCGGCGTACATCTGGTCGATCTTCTCCTCGTACCCGGTTCCCCCCTGGGTGAAATCTACTTCCTGGACATGCCAGCCGTAGGCGGCATAGCGCGCTGTGACGTCCTCGCAGAAGGCGATCACCGTGTCACCCTCGATGGAGATGCGGTTGTCGTCATAGATGAGGATCAGATTGCCCAGTTCCTGGGTCGCGGCCAGGGAGCTGGCCTCCGACGAGATTCCCTCCTCCATGTCCCCGTCACCGGCCAGGCAGTAGACGAAGTGGTCGAAGACGGATTGCCCGGGTTCGGCGCCGGGGTCGAACAACTGTCTCTCCTTGCGGGCAGCCATGGCGAAGCCGACGGCGTTGGACACCCCTGCCCCCAGAGGACCGGTGGTGCATTCGACTCCGGCGGTGTGGCCCAACTCGGGGTGACCAGGGGTGAGGGATCCCCAGGTACGGAAGCTGGCCAGGTCCGCCACCTCCACACCGAATCCTGCCAAGTACAACTGCGTGTACTGAGTCAGTGAGGAATGCCCGATCGACAAGACGAAACGGTCTCGTCCAAGCCAGTGCGGGTCGCCCGGATCCACGGTCATGACCTTCTGGTACAACAGGTACGCGACCGGGGCCAGTGAGATCGCTGTGCCCGGATGGCCGTTGCCGACCTTCTCCACGGCGTCGGCTGCCAGGACGCGGGCGGTGTCGACTGCCTGCTGGTCCAACTCATTCCAGGTCATTGTGCTCATCGGTTCCCCTCATCGTGTACGCCACTGGGGCGGGTCTTCGCCACCACCAGACTATCTCACCTGCCCCTGCGTAGTTGGGTGAGGATGGACCTGGTCAACCGCCACCACGACCAGCCCCGCAGCCTGCCTGGTTTGAGATCGGGCGGGCCGTAGCGTGTGAGTTCAAGGTGGGTGCGCAACTCGTCGAGCCCCGCTGACCGGTCCGGGTGCGGCACAGCGTCGAGCACGGCTCGTACACTCATACCCTCGGTGACGATCCCAGCCCGCTCACCGGCACGGCGAAGGCGGCGGATCGCCCTTTCGGGGGTGTACGTGAAGACGTAGGCCAGGCGGATCACGAGGACAATGAACAAGGCGGCGAGCACTCCCGCTGCGGCGAGGGCGTACCAGGGCAGAGTCGATGACGACGCTGTGGCCACCGGTGGTGGGGTGGGGGTCGGGGTGACCCCTGGGGCCGGGGTGGGCTGAGGACTGTTGGTCAGCTGGCTGGTCGGTGACGGCGCCGCGGTGGGCGTGGCGGGCTGAGCAGTTGGTGTGACGGAGGGTGAACTGGGACTGCTCATCGACTGGTCGATGGACGGAGTCGGCTCGTACGGCACCCAGCCGATCTCGGGGAAGAACGCTTCCGGCCACATGTGCGCCTGGGCACCGGTCACCGTCCTGGTCCCGTCAGCATTCAGCTGGCCGGGAAGGTATCCCACCGAGACTCGCATCCCAATGCCGACGGACGCGGCCATCACCACCATGGCGGTGGCGAAGTGCACACAATATCCTTGCTTATTGTTGAGGAAATCCCAGACGGGATCGCCGGTCGTCGTCCAGTGCGGCGTCAATGTGTACCTGAAACCCGGCCCCCTCAGATAGGACTGGATGGCGGTGAGAACAGCATCCTCGGTTCTCGCCGAACCGATGACCTTCCTTGTCAACTCGGAGATCTGATCGATGTGACCGACGCCGTGCACCACACTGAGAGAATTTGCTGGAATCACCCGCTGGCCTGCCAGGGCAGACCGGTCCAGCGTCATGACAGTCGTGGAATAGGAATTCCCCGGCCGGATCCCCAGCATCGAACCGATCGAATCTGTGTTCGGGTTGTAGACCAACGACATTCCCCCAGTCGAAGTGATGCTGCGCGGCCCGATGCCGGTGGGCAGGGCATGTCCGGACAACTGATCGATCGTCACGCTGACCGGTGACGATGGCGTCCACTGCGGTCCTGGCGACTGTACCTGGCTGACTGGGGTGATGGAGTTGTTCCAGAGCACCTGGCCCACTTGATAGAAGCTCACATTGTTATTGGTGGCCGGAACCCAGCTGTCGCGCGTCGCCGGGGTGATCCACGTCTGGCCTGTGAAGTTGGTCAGAGTGCCAATGGTCAAAGGTGCGCTGACATCTCCCGAGGTGCGGAACAGCACCACCGACGACTCCGTTCGCAATTGGTCGTCCACCGCGAACTGCCCGGTCAGACTGATCCCCGTGCCGTCGGAATATCCGCCTTGCCACAGGTCCTGCCATTGCTCGTAGGTTCCCCACCCAGGAGCCAGGGGGACCGCGACGGATGCGACCACACCCAGGGCGGCGGCCAGAGCCACCAAAGGTACGGACACCAGCCGGAAGCGCGGTCGGATCCGGCCCTTCGTCGGTGAGACGGCCAGCAGCATCACGTACGACACACCCGCGAGTACTGCCCACAGCAGTCCCAGGTTCGGGGAGCCGGACAAGAAGACACCCCAACAGGCCAGCAACGGAAGCCCGGCCCAGACCGGCCGCTCCACGTTGAGGGCCCAGAAGACGGCCAGCAGGCACACCGGCCCCAAGCCCACCACGGCCAACGGGATGAACAACTCGGGATTCGGTGCGGGACGGCCGTAATTGGGCAGAGCAGTCACCGCCTCCCGCAGCTGCGCGACCACGATTCGTACTGCGGACGGCGTGGGAAGAATGGTGTCCTGGGTTGTCACCCCGCAGACGTAACACACCCAGGCAGCCAGGCCCAGCAACCACGAGGCCGCTGTCGCCCACCCCCGGAACCGCGACAGCAGAACCGTCACCGCGTACATGACAGCCGTGATCAGCAGCGGGAACGCGACCATGTGGACCCGCCAGGGGCCCAGTTCGATGAGGTTTCCCGCTCCCAGGCAGGTGAAGACCAGGGCCAGACCGGTGAAACTGGCGATCAGTGCGCGGTTCATCGTGAACCCGTTGTCTGACGCGGGGCGAGAACCTGACCCAGGCGCGTGGAGGCCTCCTCCAGCCCGGCCCTGCTGCCCAACAGGAGTACGCTCCATCCCGCCGCCTCCACGATCCGGGCATCGTCTACCGAATCGGAGAGAACCACCGCGACGGCTGAGGAGAATCCGGCTGCCCGGTCGTAGCAGTGTGACGGGTGGACCAGCGATTCGGCGGAAATCGGCCCGGCCGCGGACTGGGTGACGATCAACAGTGACGCCCCGTCCGGCGATGTCTGAGGAAGAGGCAATCCTGCCTGCTCGTTGGTCAGGACCGCCAAACGGGTCAACTGTGAGGCAGCCGAACCGTGGCGCACCAGCCCGCCACACGCCAGACTAACCTCGAATCCAGCCGTGTCCAAGCCCACGATCCACGATGCGGCCAGGCTGATTGCCACTTCTTGGACGTCGGGCGCGGTGCCCGGCGCCAGGATCAGGCCCACCCAGGACCGGTCCGAGTCCGTCGGCTCGTCGGCACGGGTCATCAGCTCCCCGAGCCGGGCCGACGACCGCCAATGGACGCGCCGCAAGTCGTCACCGGGGTTGTACTGTCTCACGGTGGCATTGTCCTGGTGAGGGTGGACGAACCGGGTCGCCTGGGCCTCGCCATCCCGGTCTGCGACTCCCATGGGAATACCGACAGCGACGGTCCTGGGCCACACCGTGATCTGGCAGGTCGAGGCGTCGGTCAGCTTGGCCTTCCACAACCCGAGGGCAGAAGTACGGGTCGCGAAGCAGGGACCGAGAGTCCACTGCCCGCGAGCGGCGGGAGACAGGTCGTAGACCAGGCCCGCATACCGGTCGCGGGGATCCACACCCCTCACCTTCGTCACGGGAACCAGGGGTACGGGCACTGTCTCTTCCATCGTGGTGGTCTCGGGCGCCCAGGCCCGACGCCCGCCTCGTGCCCGAGCATGATCCACCAGCGGCACCACTCGTACTGTCAGCGTCTGGCCAACCGAGCACGGATTGGGGTCGGCTGAGCGGGCCAGGTGGGCCATCGGGTCCCGGGACTCGGCGACGAAAAACCGGACCCCGTCACCCAGGAGGGCAGCGACCAGGATCCCCCCGATCGCGACCGCGGGCGGGCTGGCCACCAGATATCCGGCCACCCCACACCCGACACCCACGACAAGGATGACGATTGCCCTTGTCAACGGCCGAAATCGGCGACGCATCAACGTACTTTCACCCGTTCGAGGATCTGCTTCAAGACCCCTTGCACCGCCTCCTCGGACACCGTGCGCCCCAGAGACATCCGGTGCCCCCACACGTGCGGGACCATGCGTTGCACGTCGTCGGGAAGGACGAAACGCCGGCCCGCCAGCGCGGCCGCACCCTTGGCAGCCCGCAGCAACTGGATCCCGGCGCGCGGCGAGACACCGAGCCTGACACCTGTCATCTCGCGGGTGGCCCGGGCCAGGTCGACGATATACCGTTTCACTTCCTCGGCAGCATAGAGGGACCGTACGACACCGATCATCTGGACGACCTGGTCAGCCGTCACGACCGGAGTGACTGCGTCGAGTGGGTCGGACAACTCTTGAGTGTCCAGCATGGTGACCTCGTCGGCGTAACCGGGGTACCCCAGGGACATCCGGATCATGAACCGGTCCCGCTGGGCCTCGGGCAGGGGGTAGGTCCCTTCCATCTCGTGCGGATTCTGGGTTGCGATCACCATGAACGGGCTGGGAAGCCGGTACGTCACACCGTCGACGCTGACATGAGCCTCCTGCATCGATTCCAGCAGGGCCGACTGTGTCTTCGGCGACGCCCGGTTGATCTCGTCGGCGATCACGACGCTGGCGAAGACCGGACCGGGGTTGAATTCGAAAGCACCGGTTTGGGGCCGGAAGACGCTGACACCGACGATGTCGGAGGGCAGCAGGTCGGGGGTGAACTGGATGCGCGACACGGAAGCGTCGACCGCCTGGGCCAAAGCCCTGGCCAACGTCGTCTTGCCCACCCCCGGGATGTCCTCGATCAGCAGATGACCTTCGGCCAGCAACGCGATCACCGCCAATTCGATGGCGTCACCCTGGCCCTTCAAGACGGTGGACACCGCCTGGACGATCTGGTGTGGGTTGGCGCTCAGACTGACTGGATCTCCGGTACGGGACACTGTCCTCCTCCTTCGTGTCGATCACAACAGTCCGTTGTAAGAGCGTGCTGAAATACCATGTCCCGGCTGCGGCGCACCGGACAGGCGAATCTTCGAACCCCACATCTTGCGACGTACGTCCAGTACGTGTACAAGATGTGGGGTCCGAATCTTCACCCGTCCGGCACGTCCTCGCTCGGAACAGCGTATTTCAGCACGCTCTAACCGTACCGGAGAATCCCCTGCCGTCAACACTTCCGAAGAATCAGAACATGATCCTTGATCGAATCACTGGGCGCGACGCCGGTTCAGCCACAGGGCTCCGGCACCGGCCAGGATCATGACCATTGCCAGAATCCCGGCGGACCAGGAGGGCGAGTCGACCTGCCCACCGGTGTGGATCACGATGACCGTCAGAATCGTCATGCATTCAGGTTCATGGCCAGTCACGCAGTTCGACCAGACGGTCCGGCCCGGATCACCCGGATCACCCGGATCCGTGACCTGACTCATGGTCACCATTCCGGCCCGCGTGGCCGGGCCCGGGTCACCCGGATCCGTGGCTGATCCGATCACCGCGTTCACCAGGACGTCCGCAGAATCCAGCTTGTCGCTGACGACAACCCGGTAGGTCAGGATGACCGTTTGGTCCACATCCAAGGAACCCGACCAGGTCAGCGTGGTCCCTGACAGGGATGGCAGCGATGAGGCCGCAACCAGCGTATCCGCAGCCGGATCCTTGATCATGGCCATGGCCGATCCGTCGACGAACTGGGCGTGCGCCAAGACCCCCGACATGTCGTCGGTGATCACAGCCGGTTCCAGATCCACGTTGCCGGTGTTCTTGCCTGTCACAGTGTACGTCACGGTCTGGCCGGCGCCCACGGCGGAACCCGACGGGGGATCCGACACCTTGAGCACCGCCATCGACGGAACACCCACCGGAAGCTTTGTGAAGCAGTCTTTCTCGGTGCCCGTGACGCAATTGCTCGGCACTTCCTTGCCCGCATTGCCCGGATCGGAGGCGGAACTGGTGACCGAGTTGAGCAGCACGTCGGTGGCCACGATGTCGTCGTTGACGACGACCTGGTAGGTGATCGTCACGGTCTTGCCAGAGGCCAGCGGGCCCATCCAGGTCAGGAGGTGATCCAGCAGTACGGGATCGTCGACCCCCGTACCGTCGATGGACGCCTTGGCCGAACCGTCCACGTACGTGGCATTGTCCAAGACATCAGTCATATCATCGGTCACCACGGTTGGATCGAGCTTGACGTTGCCGGTATTGGTGGCTGTCACGGTGTAGGTCACCGTCTGACCAGCCCTCAGGACCGTTCCCGAGACGGGATCGGAGACCTTGCGCACCTGCAGGCCCGGAACACCCACCGGCAGGCGGGTAAAGCAACCGGTTTCCTTGCCCGTCGTGCAGTTACTCGGCACCGCCGCACTCGGATTGCCCGGATCGGTCGCCCGGCCGGTCACCGCGTTGAGCAGGATGTCCGTGGCCACGATGTCAGACTTCACCCGGACCTTGTACGTGATCGTCACCGTCTGGCCGGTCCCCACGGGTCCCGACCAGGTCAAGGTGGTTCCTGAAACCGCCGGGGCGCCCACAGCCTGTCCGCCAATCGACGCAGCCGCCGAACCGTCCACGTAGGTCGCGTTATCCAACACGTCTGACATGTTGTCAGTCACCAGGACGGGATTGAGATTCACATTGCCTGTGTTCTTGGCTGTCACGGTGTATGTCACGGTCTGACCGGCACGAAGCACCGTTCCCGAGACGGGATCCGACACCTTCTGCACCCTCAGCCCAGGAACCCCGACCGGCAACCGGGAGAAGCAGCCAGTTTCTTGGCCGGTCATGCAATTGCTCGGCACCGTCTGGTCCGGCCGGGCCGGATCCGTGGCCGACCCGGTCACCGCGTTGAGCAGAATGTCCGTGGCCACGATGTTCGGGTTGACGACCACACGATAGGACACGGTCACGGTCTGGCCGGACGCCAGCGAGCCAGTCCAGGTCAGTGTCGTCCCCGTGACCACCGGGTCAGGCGCAGCGGTTCCGTCAATCGACGCCGCCGCCGATCCCGCCACGTAGGCGGAGTTGTCCAACACGTCTGACAAGTCATCGGTGAGTTGCGCCGGGTTCAGTTCCACTGTGCCGGTGTTCGTCGCGGTGACAGTGTAGGTCACCGACTGGCCCGCGCGCACCACTGTCCCCGAGACAGGATTCGAGACCTTCAGCACCTGCAATCCGGGAATGCCAATCGGAAGACGGGTGAAGCACCCGGTTTCCGTGCCGGTCGTGCAGTTGCTCAATACGGGGACCGCGGGATTACCCGGATCGGTCGCCCGCCCGGTCACCGCATTGACCAGGACATCCGTGCCCACCACATCCTGGTTCACCCTGACCTGATAAGTCAGCGTCACCGTCTTTCCCGCCGCCAGCGAACCCGACCAGGTCAGCGTCGTCCCCGACAGGGTTGGAGCTGCCACGCTCTGCCCGCCGACCGAGGCGGCAGCCGAACCGTCCACATAGGTGGCATTATCAAGAACATCTGACATTGTGTCAGTCAAGACTGCGGGATTCAGCGTCACGTTGCCAGTGTTCCTGGCTGTCACGGTGTACGTCACTGTCTGGCCGGCTCGCAAGACCGTCCCCGACACCGGGTCCGACACTTTTGACACCTTCAGACCCGAAACGCCGACCGGCAGTCGGGTGAAACAGCCAGTTTCTGTTCCCAGCATGCAATTGCTGGGGACCGCGGCACCGGGATTGCCCGGATCGGTCCCGCGACCCGTTACCGCGTTGACCAGGACATCCGTACTGACAATATTGCGCTTCACCACGACCTGGTAGGTCACGGTCACCACCTTGCCCGCCGACAGCGGACCCGACCAGGTCAATGTCGTCCCCGACAGCACGGGAGCGTCGACCGCTTGCCCGTCGATGTACGCGGAAGCAGACCCGTCGACAAAAGTCGAGTTGTCCAGCACGTCTGACATGTCATCGGTCAGGGTGGCCGGACTGAGCACCACGTTGCCCATGTTCTGCGCTGTCACCGTATAGGTCACCGTCTGACCAGCGCGCAGGACCGTCCCCGACACCGGGTCTGACACCTTGAGTACCTCCAGCCCGGGCACACCCATGGGCAGCCGGGTGTAGCAGCCGTTCTCGGTACCTGTGGTGCAGTTGCTCGCCACATTCACGCCCGGATTCCCCGGATCGATGCCCCGACCGATCACCGCATTGAGCAAAACGTCCGAGGCCACCACGTCCTGCTTCACCACAACCTGATACGTCAGCGTGACGGTCTTGCCCGCCGCCAACTGGCCTGACCAGGTCAACGAAGTCCCTGTCAGAGTCGGCTCCCCCACGTCAGATCCATCAATCGACGCGGCAGCCGAGCCATCCACGTAATCCGCATTGTCCAACACGTCCGACATGTCATCGGACACCAGAGCCGGATTCAGCATGACGTTACCGGTGTTCTTCGCCGTCACCGTGTAGGTCACCGTCTGGCCCGCGCGCAGGACGGTTCCTGACACCGGGTCCGACACCTTCAACACCTGCAAACCGGGAACACCGACGGGCAACCGTGAGAAACACCCGGTTTCTGTGCCCACCGTGCAGTTGCTCGGAACCGCCTGGTCCGGATTACCCGGATCGGTCCCACGCCCGGTCACCGCGTTCAGCAACACATCGGTCGCCACGATATCGGTATTGACCCTGACCTGATAGGTCAGGGTGACGGTCTTGCCCGCCGCCAACTGGCCCGACCACGTCAGCGTGGTCTGGTCCAGCGTGGGTGCTGTCACCGCTGCCCCGTCAACCGACGCCGCAGCCGACCCGTCAATATAGGTGGCGTTGTCCAACACATCCGTCATGGTGTCGGTCACCACAGCCGGGTTCAAGGTCACATTGCCAGTGTTCTGCGCTGTCACCGTGTAGGTCACAGTCTGGCCCGCCCGCAGGACGGTCCCCGACACCGGGTCCGACACTTTCAACACCTGTAAGCCGGGCACCCCAACGGGCAACCGCGAGAAACAGCCAGTTTCACGGCCCGTGCTGCAGTTGCTCGGAACCGGCGTACCCGGATTGCCCGGATCGGTCCCGCGAGCAGTGACCGCGTTGAGCAACACATCTGTCGCCGCAATATCGGAGTTGACCCGCACCTGGTACGTCAGGGTCACGGTCTTGCCCGACGCCAACTGACCCGACCAGGTCAGAGTGGTCCCGGTCAGCGTGGGTGCTCCCACCGCTGCTTGGTCGATCGACGCGGCAGCAGAACCCTCCACATAGGCGGCATTGTCCAGCACATCCGACATGGTGTCGGTCACCACAGCCGGGTTCAAGGTCACGTTGCCCGTGTTCTTCGCCGTCACCGTGTAGGTCACAGTCTGGCCAGCTCGTACCACGGTCCCGGACACCGGGTCCGACACCTTCAGCACCTGCAAACCGGCCACACCGATCGGGAGCCGCGTGAAACAGCCGTTTTCCGTGCCAGTGGTGCAATTGCTGGGAACGATCCCATCAGGGTTGCCTGGATCGACCGCGTGACCGGTCACCCCATTCACCAACACGTCCGTTCCGACCACATCAGGTTTCACCTGGACCTGGTACGTCAGGATCACACTCTTGCCTGTTGCCACTGGACCGGACCACGTCAGCGTGGTTCCTGTGAGTGTGGGTGCCGCCACCTGGGTCCCGTCGATCGTGGCCGTGGCGGACCCCGCCACATAGGTGGCATTGTCCAACACATCCGACATGTCGTCGGTCAGGACGACCGGATCCAGGTCCACGTCACCGGAGTTTTGCCCTGTGACGGTGTACGTCACTGTCTGCCCCGCACGCAGCACCGTCCCTGACACCGGATCCGACACCTTGGACACGATCAAACCAGGATTCGCTGCCCTCACCGGCAGATCGAAGGCGGCCACAGCCATGGGATACAAGGCGAGATTGTCGATACCGACATCGTTGCCGAAACCACCGTTGCCGAAGTTGCGGATGCTCAAGATCAGTTGGCCCTGACCGCCGGTCATCACCACGGAGGTCCCATGAGACCACTTGGTCTGATTGTTCAGGCAACTGGCCTGGCTCGGCAGCGGTTGGGTGCTGCCGATCAGGATGCCCACGTCGGACACCGATGTCTTCACATACGCTGCGGTCGAGACCGGCATCGTCCCGCCGCCGGGATCGTCGGACAGATTCGCCACATAGTAGCTGAAGACGTACGTCTGATTCGGGTCGAGGCCGTTCACCGTGGTGACCATGAAGTCATTGGGAACCGGCATTGTGGTGGACCCGTTGAAGATGGCGATCTTGCCAGACGCGGAGGACTGATCCGAGGTGACCTGCAAGGTGTTGCCGGTGCTGCGAGTCCAGTTCTGGCAGATGGCATCGGTGGTCGGGGTCACCATGGGGTTGTCGATGCTGCGCAGATCAGCCCAATAATTGTTGTAGTGGGTCGCCGGGCCGTTCAGGTTCGCGGTCGGCCACAGTGAGTAGAAGCCGTCACACGGGCCGTACTGAGCGGAGTTACAGGCGGGCGCCACTGCCGACACGGTTGGGTCTTTGTACTCGTATTGCGTGCTGCCCGATGGCAATTTTGGTTTTGCTGTTCCGATGTAGTCGAAGGTGCCGTTGTCGAAATCCTTGACCAGGTTGACCGAGGTCTTGACCCGGGCGATCTTGACCCCAGGCAATGTTCCCTCGTAGCGGGCGGGGGGAACGATCGTGATCCTACCGCCTTGGGCGTCATCCTTGGGGATGGTGTAGATGATCGGGTCCAGCGAGGTCTGGGTGGCCAGGGCGGGGCCGTCGTACACCCGCCAACCGTTCGGCAACCCGTACAAGGTGTAGCTGTCGAACTGGGTCCCGGAGGTGTCCGTGTCCGTCACATTCACTGTGAAGACCTGGGCATCGCTGGCTCCAGTGTTGGGCCGCACCGAGGTCGGGCTGACCGACGCCGACAGCCCATCGTCACCAGGGGCCGCCTGGGCGATGGTCGACTGGCCGACGACACCAATGAACGTTGTCCATAACCCCAGCACTGAGGCCACGGTCGCAATCGCGACCCCCGCGCGATGTGTGTGTTGTGCTGGCAACCCAGCGCTACGTTGAGTGCTCGTGTGCAAACGAACCTTATTGACACCAAACATGTGAACCCTCCGACAAACATGAACGCCCCGATAATGCCCCCGCATTACCCTCCACGCACGTTAGTGTTCTCCTGACCCGCAGTCAAGACCCCCTGGGAGTATTAATATCTTGACAAATATGCTAGTCAATTGGGAAATACGATCTCATTTTCCGCATAGAGGAATTGTCTGTGTCCGACCGGATTCCAGCCCCTTGGCCCACCCCGTCCGACCCGCCTGGAAAACCAGCCTGACAGCCTTCTCGACTGCCTCCGTACTGCTTAAATGTTGCCGAACAATCAAGTATCATCACGGGGATCCAGGCCAGCACAAGAGTGCCGACGACACGAGGGGCGGCCGAGCATCCCCGGCCGCCCCTCGTGGAACAAATTTTTTTATTTTGCTTCCCGGTCGATGTATTCGAGGGCCGCCTCCCAGTGAGCAGTCAGGGCGGCGACATCGAAGTCGGCATGGGCGTGATCGTGACTGATCTGGATCTTGGTCTGGGCCGGGGCGAGTTGCGTCAATGAAATCTCAACCCAGGTTCTCGGCGAATCCTCATTCTTGTGCCAGGAAAAACGCATCTCTTCACACGGATGGTACGAACGCGTGATTCCCCACGTCCCGTCCGAAGCCTTCCAGGTGTCCCCCTTGTCCCCCAGAGATGCACCTTCGCCGAGCAATTCGGCCTGGCCCGCAGCCGACAGCAGAACGGCCCACACACTTTTCGCAGGATGCTCCACCACCCGTGACACCACGGTGGTGACTGACGTTTGTGTATCCGTGACTGACTCCGTCATAATCCGACCTCTCTGATCTGCCAGGCGGATGCCCGGTCTTCGACGGGCCTCCTCGCCCGATGATATAGACGATACCCTCAGCCCAACCGAAATGAAAAGTGAGCAAACCGTTCTGACCGCCTTGCCGCAACCCGGGGATACCAGGATCATCGTCTACAGTTGAGATGTGCGTTTTCTCCGTCTGGCCGCAGTGGCCCTGGTCACCGCTGTGCTCGCCGGATGTACGGCCACCGGGCCCGGCGCCATCACTCCGCCCAGCCTGGATTTCGCAACCCCGGGAACTGCGGCTGACATGGTCGGAAAGCTCATGGCGGCCGCTGGAAGCACGCGTGTGGTCAACGTCGAACTGACCCACACGGAAGCCCGGGTGTCGGTCGTCAGCGGGGTGAATGTGACCACCTATGCCTTCCGCGACCAGAAGATCTCCCCGGTCGACTCGGACATCACTTACGTCGGTCAGGCGATCTTCGACCCACGGGCCTTCAATCTCGCCGATCTGGGAAGTCTGTTCGCGCAGGCAGCCGCCATCTCAGGGTCCCAGCAGGGCCAGCAGCTACAGATCGTGGATTATGACAACGGCAATATCTACATGAATGTCACCACGAACCCCGAGACGCTTCCGGTTTTCTTCACCCCGGATGGAACTCTGGTACGGCCAGTCGACCCCACCGCGGCCGTGGACCTCGCCACCGAACTGTCCGACATCCTGCCTGGCCCGACGTCCGTTGTACGGGTGGGCATCGCGTCGGATCTGAGCGTGTACGCCGATCTCCCGGCGGGTCCAGACCAGATCATGCACGTCGTACGCGCCACCCGATTCCCCGTCCGCGACCAGCTCAAGGCCGAGTCCGCCCAACCGCTGCCCTTCGACTCCTCCCAAGTCAGCGCGGATGCCATCGCCACCATCTTGGCGAACGCGGCCGATCATGTCGACCGGCCCTTGTCCGCCGGCTTCGAACTGACCATTCAGCGCCGGGCCGGCGAGCAGGCCCCCACCGCCACGGTCACCCTGGCAGGCAAGACCATCCGCCTCACCCTGGCCGGGACCATCCTCGCCTAAGAGCGTGCATAAAGGGATGTGAATCCCGTCGAAAGCCGGGTATTCCGCGATAGAATTGACGGGTATGTCAATGAAGGAGTTCGCGTGACGAGTAAGTGGACAATGTCCAGCCCTGTCCTGTCCAAGTCTCAGGCTTTCTCAGCCTCTGCCCAGCAGCAGTCCCCGCAGTACATCCCCTGGGACCCGTCGGGTCAACAGCAGTACACCCAGCCGACCAACGGACAATCACCGTACGGCCAACCGCAGTACGGCCAACCCATGTACGGTCAACCCACCTACGGACAGCAGTACGCTCCGCCTCCCCAGGCCGGATTCCAGCAGCCTCCTGCCCAATCCTGGCAGGCGCCGGTACAGCCACCGACCTCTCGGGGCGTGATGACTCTCGACGATGTCCTGACCAAGACTCTCATCACGCTGGGAACAACGATCGTCATCGCCGTACTGACCGGCTGGCTGACCTGGACGATGGACCTTCCCCTGACCGGGGTCCTCACCGTCGGCACCTTGTGCATGCTGGCCACCGTCATCTTCGCTCTGATCGCAGGGACCCGACGCAAGATCGGACCCGTCACCGCGATCGTCTTCGCCCTACTGGAAGGCGTGTTCCTCGGAGCGTACTCCGTCTTTTTTGAAGCCTCTTACCCAGGAATCGTGATCCAAACGGTCATGGCAACCATGGTTGCGGCCGCACTGACCCTGATGGCCTTCCGTTCTGGCAAGTTCAGACTGTCCACGAAGGTGCGCAAGGTCGTCATGATCGCCATCATCGCCTACGCGGTCACCGCATTGCTCAACCTGTTCCTCGCCCTTCTCGGTGTCAATCTCGGCCTGTTCCCCGGACCCACGGGTTCAGTCAGCATCTGGGCCTGGCTCCTGGTCGGCGTCGGCGCTGTCTTGGCTGTGTTGAGCCTCCTCGACGATTTCCAGTACATCGAACAGGGCATCGCCAATCGTGCCCCCGCCAGCGAATCCTGGAGGGCTGCGTACGGTCTGACCGTCACCCTGGTGTGGCTGTACATCAACTTGCTGCGCCTGATTTCGTACATCCGCCGCTAGCAGCGCGAAAGCGTTCGGCTTGAACAGTCGCAGGGGTCCCGGTCCATTCCCGATCGGGACCCCTGCGACGTATCGCGGGCACCAGCCTGACAACCGGCCGCTTGCGGGTAGACTTCCCCACGCCAATGACAACTTCTCCTATTCCTGATTCCTACGTGCCTGACCCCCGGCGTTGGAAGGCCCTTGCGGTCTGCTTTGTGGGCGGGTTCGTCACGATGCTCGACGTGTCCATCGTCAACGTCGCCCTGCCGTCCATCCAGTCCGCCCTGCACGCCGGGGCCACCCAACTCCAGTTGATTGTCGCCGGGTACACTCTCGCCTTCGGCCTGGTCCTCGTGCCCTTCGGCCGTATCGGGGACGCACGCGGACGCCGGCAGATGTTCATGATTGCCATGGCCGGATTCGCGTTGATGAGCCTGTTGGCCGGACTGAGCCGTACCGACACCCAATTGGCGGTCAGCCGCCTGCTCCAGGGTGCCTTCGCCGGGATGAGCAACCCCCAGGTCTCGGGCATGATCCAACAGATGTTCCGGGGCCGGGAACGCGCCAAAGCCTTCGGTTTTCTCGGGGCGACCATCGGCTTCTCCACGGCCATCGGCCCCCTCATCGGCGGGTTGATCCTCTCCGTGGCCGGAACCGAGAACGGGTGGCGCTGGATCTTCTTCATCAACGTACCCATCTGTCTGGCGGTTCTTCCCCTGGCCCGGCGCCTGTTGCCACCCGCATCGGCGCGCAAGGCTTCCACCCGGCTCGACATCGTCGGCCTGATCTTCATCGGCCTGGGCACCGCCACCTTCATGGCCCCCTTCGTCACAACCCCCGACAGTGGTTTCTTCCACTCGCCTGAGCGCTGGTTGTGGTTCGTCCTGGCCTTCCCACTGGCCCCGGTGACGTTCTTCTGGGAGCGGCGCTACCAGCGAAAATACCATGCGGCCGTACTCAACCCCGGTCTGCTGCGCGACCCCTCCTTCGTCTTCGGGGCGGCAGTGGGCAGCGCCTACTTCGCCGGATTCTCGGCGCTGATGCTGGTGATGTCCATGATGCTGCAATCTGGTCTGCACCACAGCGCCCTGGCGACCGGGCTCGTCCTGCTACCCTATGCGGTGGCCTCAGGGGTGGCAGCCACCCAGGCGGGCCGTCTCGTCCCCCGCTTCGGCCGACGCCTGGTCGTCGCCGGTCTGAGCACCGCACTGGTCGGTCTTGTTCTTGTCATCGGCCTGGTCCACCTGACGCCCATCAGTGCGATGTTGCCGGTCCTGGCCTGCGCCCTCTTCCTGGCCGGCGCCGGCAACGGCTTCGTGATCGCCCCCAACAATGCCCTCGCCTATCAGGATGTCCCTCCTCAGGAGGGTTCGGTCGCCGGGGCCGTACTCCAGGTCGGCCAGCGAGCAGGGTCCGCCGTGGGTGTTTCCGTCGTCCTGGCAGTCTTCCTGTCGGTCTTCACGTCGGGCATCTCCCTCAACGGCCCAGCTGTTGCCTCCCGGGACGCCGCCAGTCTGTCGCTGATCATCTCAGCGTCCTTCATCGCCATCGCCTTGGTCTTCGCAGTGCTCGACATGCGCCGACGAGCCCACTGACCACAAGGGCCTGATTTTCTGGTTTTCTGGTTGTGCATTCGGGCTAAACTTGGTCCCATGACCCATGATCCGGAAGCCGCGTGGCCGCTGACTCCGTCAGAGCCAGGATATTATCCCGGAGTAAATCCGACACCAGCCCCGCCCAGCAACGTGGCGCGGCATATCGGAACACCTTCCCCCGTGCCCACGTACAAGCGAGAGAAGTCGACCCCGTACGGTATACGAATCGCTTACCTGGCCATCATCTTGGGTGTCTCCATTCCACTGACGGCGATAGCGCTCAGCGAAACGGGCCTGATCGGCTTGGTCGTCGTCTGGATCGGGATCATCGCCGTCGCGGCGATCGCCTTCGGCTCTTTCGGGCGCCGGTCCTAACCACGGCTCCTACGGGAGATTCCTACAGTTCGTAGTCATCCATGGGCAGAACGGAACCGCCGGTGAACCCGGTGTCATAGGCATAGGTGTCGAAGGACATCGAGTACGCCTTGGCCTTCGCTTCCGATGTCGGTTCGACGCGGATGTTCCGGTACCTGTCCAGGCCGGTTCCAGCCGGAATCAGCTTGCCGAGGATGACGTTCTCCTTCAAACCCACCAGCGTGTCGGACTTCCCCTGGATGGCGGCGTCGGTCAAGACCTTCGTCGTCTCCTGGAAGGAAGCGGCCGACAGCCACGACTCGGTGGCCAGCGAGGCCTTGGTGATCCCCATCAGCACCGGTCGGCCCTGGGCCGGTGATCCCGACTCCGTGAGCACCCTGCGGTTCTCCACCTCGAAGGTGGAGCGGTCGATCAACTCGCCAGGAAGGAAGACCGTGTCCCCCGATTCGATGACGGTGATCCGGCGCAGCATCTGGCGGATGATGATCTCAATGTGCTTGTCATGGATGGGGGCGCCCTGCGTGCGGTACACCCGCTGAACCTCGTCCACCAGGTGTTCCTGGGCGGCGCGCACTCCGCGTACCCGCAAGACATCCTGGGGATCGATGGTCCCGGCGGTCAGCTGCTGGCCCGCCTCGACGTGCATGCCATCCTCAATGTTGTGGATCTGGGCGAACTGGTCCTCCCACTCCAGGCGCACACGGCGCGGGACGGGATAGACGAGGTCTTCTTCCCCGTCGTCGCGGACCAGGACGATCTTGCGCGTGCGTTCCGAATCGTCGAAGTGCAAGGTTCCGGCGGCTCCCGCAATCGGCGCCTTGCCTTTCGGGGTACGAGCCTCGAAGAGTTCGACCACGCGGGGAAGACCCTGCGTGATGTCGTCCCCGGCCACACCACCGGTGTGGAAGGTACGCATCGTCAACTGGGTTCCGGGCTCGCCGATGGATTGCGCAGCGATGATTCCGACTGCCTCACCCACGTCGACGATCTTGCCGGTCGCCAGCGAACGCCCGTAACACTTCGCGCAGGTCCCCGAGGACGCCTCACAGGTAAGCACCGAACGTACTTTGACCTCGGTGACACCAGCCTCAATCATTTCGGCTGTCTCCGCGTCGCCGATGTCCGAGCCCGCGGGCAAGACAACCTCGCCCTTGTCATTGATGGCATCCTCCGCCAGGACCCTGGCGTAGACCGACGCTTCGATGTTGGCCACCGGGATCCGGTGCCCGTCCTTGGCGACGGCGATGGTCTTGACCATGCCGCGCTCGGTGCCGCAGTCCTCCTCGCGGATGATGACGTCCTGGGACACGTCGACCAGACGCCTGGTCAGATAGCCGGAGTCAGCAGTACGAAGGGCGGTGTCAGCCTGGCCTTTACGACCACCGTGGGTGGAGATGAAGTACTCGACCACGGACAAGCCCTCACGGAAGTTGGACTTGATCGGCCGGGCGATGATCTCACCTTTGGGGTTGGCCACCAGGCCGCGCATGGCCGCGATCTGGCGCATCTGGGTCATGTTGCCTCGGGCCCCGGAGTGAACCATCATGTAAATCGGGTTGTCCTTGGTGAAGTTGGCCTCCATGGCGGCGGTCAACTCGGCGGTGGCATCGGTCCAGATTTGGATCAGCTCCTGGCGGCGCTCGTCCTCGGTCACAGCCCCGCGCTCGTAGAGACGGTCG
>WRFP01000023.1 GCA_009778725.1 Propionibacteriaceae bacterium | reverse complement strand
CCGCCTGGCCATCCCGCGCCGGGCTTTCACCTTGTCACAGCTTGAATTCGTAGCCGACCGCATGAGTTGGTTGTACGAGCACCGCGACCTCATCGGTGGCCTGACCTTCGTCGAAGAGCCAGCACAATTACGCTTCTTCTTCGGCCGGCTCGACCCGATCGGCGACTGGCAGGAGAAGCTGGTCAAGGCCTTCAAGCAGGACATGCCCAGCTTGCTGTGAGCCGTCTCGGAACCGGACACCCGTCCCTTGACCTTGGTTCGTACTGATGAGGACAACGGTCTTCGAGAATTACACCGTGTACGTTGATGCGTGATGCGTGATGTCTATACACTGGATGTATGAGAACGACATTGGACATCAATCCCCGCGTACTGGCGGCTGCTCGGGCCAAAGTGAATGAAGGCCGAAGTCACAGCATCGGAGAAGCGGTATCGGAATTCGCCTTGATAGGGCTTGAGCCCGAGATGACTGCACCGCCTGTGAACAACGGTCTCATCCTGCTGCCATCTGCTCCCGGACACGTCATCACCAACGAGATGGTAGCCGAGGCTTTGCTCGATGACTGACATCGACTTGCCCGACGTCAATGTCCTTGTGGCTCTCCTTCATCCAGGTCACATCCACCACTCAACAGCGCAGGGGTGGTTCAGCAAATCTGAACGATTTGCCACAACTGCCATCACTGAGTCCGGGTTCTTGCGACTGGCGCTGAACCCCAGCGTGATGGGGTCCAGGATCCGTGCGGCGGACGCTCTGACATCACTACGTTCACTGCGAATGGACCCACGAGCAGAGTTTCTTCCAGATGATTCGACGCTCACCAATGCCCAGATTGATCTTGTTGGGCTGGTCGGTCACAAGCAGGTCACAGACCTTCACCTGGTCAACTTGGCCGCCAGCCATCATGCTCGCCTTGTCACATTGGACACCAAGATCAAGCAGACCCTGACAGCAGACGATCACATTCATGTTGTTACCCTCGCTCGGTGAGACTTGCCGTGTTGAGGCGGCACCCGTCGCAAGCAGTACGTTGTCGCCAACCATGGGTACGGGTGTACGTACTCAGGAGCAGTGTCATTCGTGTATCAGGTGGCTTGTTTCGAGGGAGGTGACTCGCCGATGGTTGTGAGTGAGTTGCGTCGTGAGGTATGTGCCCATGATGAAGAAGTACACGGGCGCGAAGATGCCGACGATCAGCGCCACTCCACTGCTGACAAAGTCAGAGAAGGTGTGGACTTGTGAGAGATCTGTGAAGATTTGGGAGCCGGTGAAAACCATAGCCAGGGCAAAACAGACAAACATGGCATAGTAGGTTGCCGCTGTTGCGGTGTAGATTCTTCGCAATCTCTTCTGGTAGGCCAGTTGTGACTGAAGGTCTGATTCAAGTTCGAGTTCTCCCCAGGAAGCGTCCGGGCGCAGAATGGCGGCGCCTTGGCGTTGCGCGAAAAACTCCTTGACCTTGAGTACGTCAACGTGCATCCCTTTCAAGAGCTGAACGTACTCTTCTCGCTTCTTGCTTCTCGGCAATCCCGGGATCAGGTGGAAGCGGTAGACGTACTCTGGGAGGGGATGCCCCGGGTGAAGTGATAACGCAGCCAACCGGCCTTGCTCAATTGCCAGCCCTGGGCTGAGTAGGCGTTGAGCCAGTCGGAAAAATCATCATCGGTGGTGATGAAGTACTTCCAGCGGGTCATCGTGTGCTTAGACATGGGTGGTCCTTTCGGTCAGAGCAGCCCGCCCATGCGCGGCCAACTCGGTCAATCGTTCTTGTTCATCGCGGAGGGCTGCCAGGCCGGCGTCCGTGAGACGATAGCGTTTCTGATCGTCCACGACATCGACATCCAGCCATCCTTTGCTGGCCAGCGCCGACAGTGCGCCGTACAGCGTCCCAGCCGCCAGCGACACCCGCCCGTGAGTCATGTCTGTCACCTTGAGCATGATTCCGTACCCATGCAGGGGTTCGGTCAACGCCACAAGGATGTAAAAGACGGCTTCGGTCAGTGGTTGACTCACAGCATCCTCCTTTGATCAGATATATCGACGTCCGATATATCTGGTACCGATAGTATCGGGAGTCGATATAGATGTCAACAGGGAATTCTCAACCACTTTCGGGATCATCGGAGGTCCATGCGAACGAGGGTGTTGCACTCGGCCCTGGCGGTATCCTCTTCAGTGGAGGACACCAGTACGGTCGGGACCGGTCAGCCAAAGATCGTGATCAGGCGGTCGTCTTGGGATGTTGCGCCGAGATCGATGGCGGCCAGGCCGATTAGTGTCACTGATCCTCCGAGTTTTTCACTCCCAACAAACGGGTCGAATGACGTCACCTTTGACCGTCCCTTGGCAGGCTCACAGAAGTGTCGAATTGTTCCTCAGGGGTGCCCGTGGACACCCCGGCGTCGGCGAAACTGGCCATCTCGTTCATGAAAGTGACAGCACTGGCGATGATCGGGTACGCGACTGCACATCCTGACCCTTCGCCCAGGCGCATTCCCAGACTGATCAGGGGTTTCGCACCCATGTACGCGAGGACTTTGGCGTGTCCCGGCTCACCTGACTCGTGGCAGAAAACCGCGTGGACCAAGATCGCCGGGTTCATCGACCAGGCTGCCAGGAAGGCGGCGGTCGCCACGAAACCGTCGACCAGGACGAGTCGGCCCATCTCGTACGCCTGCAGCATCGCGCCTGCCATCTGCGCGATCTCGAACCCACCGAAGAAACGCAAGGCCTCGGCGGCGTCGCCCGGCCGGGGATGGTTCGCCTGGACCTGGAGGAGGATGTCAAGTTTGCGCTGTAGTCCGTCCGAGACCAGCCCCGACCCCGGGCCGACGCACTCACTGAGGGGAATCCCGGCCAGCGCGCTCACAATCAGGCTGGCGGCACTGGTGTTGCCGATTCCCAGTTCGCCGAACCCGATCACCGTAGATTCCGGCGCGACAACGTATTCGACCACGTCTCTGCCCGCGTTCAGACACCGGTCCAGTTCGTCGGCGGTCATGGCATCACCATCCAGTGAGTTGGCGGTACCCGGGCCGATCCAGCGGTCGAGCATGCGGCCAGGCCTCGTACCCGACCAGTCGATACCCGCGTCGACCAGCACCACCTCGATACCATGCTGTCGGGAGAACACGTTGATCCCGGCCCCACCGGCGGCGATGTTCGCCGCCATCTGCTCGGTCACCTCGCGAGGGTACGCGCTCACCGGTTCGTGGGACAGCCCGTGATCAGCGGCAAACACCACAATTGTCGGCTTGACGAGCGCAGGAGTGAGGGTCTTCTGCGTGCGGCAGACCTGCGCCGCCACATCCTCAAGGGCTCCCAACGACCCTCTCGGCTTCGTTTTCGAGTCAATCGCTTCACGAATCCGTGCATCCAAGTCATCGGGCATGCCGATCAGTCTATCCATTTCGCAGTCCGGCACCAGGGTGCGGACCAGTCCCGCTGCCTCACCGCGACGACCGGTAGACCCGGGGGATTCGCCGGTTGAGAAGGGAAATTGCTTCCTCGGCGACACCGTGGTTGTGGAGGGCGATCTCGTCGAGGTGGCGGGCGTCACGGATGAGCAGAACCTCGTCGCCGGGGCGGACCGACTCGTCGACCAGCAGCAGGGTGACGTCCATGGTGACTGTCAGGATCGTGTACCGCCGGTCGCCGACGTAGACGTCCCGGCCGGCATTGATCTTGGGGAAGCCGTCACCGTACCCGATCGGAACAACGGCAATGGTTTCATCACGAGTCGTGGCGGTGTACGCCTGGCCGTAGCCGATGCTCTGGCCCTGGGCGAGGTGGACGATGTCCATGACCTCGCTCCTCAGGACGAAACAGTTCTTCAACTCCTCAGACTCGTTTTCGATCCCGTAGATGATGTTGCCGATCCGGGATGCATTGCAGTACGGCTTCTTCGGATATCTGGGCATCGACAAGGAGTTTGACGTGCTCACAACCGGGATCACAGTTAGGTCGATGCCCGCGGTCATGTCCTCGAAGAGCGCATACTCCTGGCCCGTCAGGTCGGCGTCTTCAGTGTTGAAGGTGTGGAGGTAGATGCCTTCCACCACGGCTGGCGAGCCCATCAGCAGGTCGTACACCTGCTCGAAACCCTCCCGGGTGGTCGGCCCGCCGAAGAGGTCATCCCCCCCATTGGCGCGGATGAAGACCTTCAACCCGGCGACCCGGCTGGCCGCCACCGCCTGTTCGCGAGTGGCGACGCTGACCGCCACCGACTCCCGTGCCAGGACGGGAAGGGCCTCATCGGAAACCGGGACGAGGATCATCACCGGCACCTCCGGAAGGTATTTCCGCACGTCAAGGCCCTCTTCGGCCAGGCTCACACACAGGTAGTCGCAGCCCCCCTCCACGATGGCCCGGATCACCGGCTCGGTCCCCAAACCATAGCTGTCCGCCTTGACCACGCCGAGATAGTGGGCATACCCGGGGTAGGTCCGCCTGATCGTGGCCACGTTGGCACGAATCGCGTCCAGGTCGATCAGGGCTGCGGTCTTGCGGTACGGCATCATGGTCTCACAGTAGTGCTCCTAGGAGCGTGCTGAGAACCTGGCAATTGTTGAGTCATGTGTTTCGTCATTCGAGTTCGATACCTGGTTTGGAGTACTCGGCCAACTTCTTGTCGTAGGCGAGGCGAACTTCCCTGTCGAATGGCAGGGTGCCGGTGTGGGCCCCGAGTTTGTCCACCAGGTGTTTGGTGAAATCAGGGTTGGCGATGAGCAGGGGTCCCAACAGGTACGTCGCGTACACACTCGGCGTCCGGATGCCTTCCAGCATGGTGTCCGGGTTGAGACCGACTCCTTTGACAACGGTGAATAATGATATCTGAGTATTGTCGGCAGACGGCACCGCGTCTCCCACATCACCGGTGGCAGTTCTGTCCGTACTCTGACCGTACACCTTCGGTTCATCCACATAGCTGTGGGAGAACCGACTGGTGTACCCCACGATCTTCATCCCCTCGAATTCGGCGAGGATCAACGAATTGAACCGCCGGGGAGTCTGGCGCACAGCGTGGAGTCCGAACAACCCAAGTGCTTCCTTGCGTGAACCATCCTCGCGCTCGATGTAGCTGCCGACAAGCTCCAACGCGTTACCGGTCAGCAAGAACAGTGTGCGTTCCTCGTCCATCAGTGTCCGGATCCGGTCCCGGAGGGGCGCGAGAAGATCGATCACCAGCTCCTGGTTTTGCTCGCTCATCGAGCACAGGTAGACCAAGTCGACGTCCTCGCGGACGAAGGTGGGTTCGTCAGTCAGGCTCGTCTCGATGAACTCCGCTTGCGGCAGACAGTGGCGCAGATACATCGCATTGGCCTTGTCGCCGTACAAACAGCACACTTGCGGATAGAGAATCTCGACTCTCACTGGTGCACCTCCAAACCATGAATGATGCCGGCCTTGACCTTCATGGCGACATCCACAGTGGACGTGTCGTAGAGGACGTAGACCGCGTCGACACCATCAGTGATGACGTGATGGGGCGCGTCCAACTCGTCTTCGCAACACACAATTCTTTCTTTAGGTACGCCGGCCAGCAACAACCGAACCTGATGGTCATAGCAGCGTGGCCCGCAGGCCAGCACCTGGACAACATCTGGGTCATTGAGAAACTCGTAGTCAGCATCGTATATCCAGCCGATGAACTCCACGGAGTTCTTGCGGTCGTAATAATCGTCCATGATGAGGACGACGACCTTGCGCCCGGGCTCCTGGCGCACATAGTCGAGGGTCCGCGAGCACGACACGCAACTTTGCCCCTTGCTCATGGCCTGGACGACGCGGACAGACCCCACTGTGGTCTGTTTCAGCCGGGTGTCAGGAACGCTGAGACTGCTCAACCCGGTTTCGATCTGAGCTTCGGTCAGGCCGATCCGGGTGAGGGCCACGATGGCGGCCAGTTCGTTGTAGACATTAAAAATAACCTCGTTGACAAGGGGGTACGCGTGCGTAGCCTCCCCGTGCTCCACGATCAGGGCCTGGTCATCCTGGGTGAAACGGCGAACCAGGTAGTCAGGACCGGGCGACGAGAACCCACACGACGGGCACGTGGCATGACCGATATGGTGATAGCGCAGGTGGTCGTACTGCAGTGTGGTCAGGCAGTGCGGGCAAAATGAGTAGTCAGCGACCAGATTGACAGACTGTGTCACGTCGCCCTCCACCTCGGTGATCCCAAAGAAAATCCTCTCGTTACCCGCATGTTCGCCCAACCGCGCCGAACACAGGTCGTCAGCGTTCAGGATCAACGTTGTCTGTTTCGGTGTGTACGTGTCGATCACGTCGAAGATATAGTCCGGATGGGCATTGCGCTTCAGAGAATCGCGGAAGAGATTCGTCACAACCAAGAAGGTTGGTTTGACAAACGGCAAGATCAATCGGGACGCCCGCTCATCGACCTCCAGCACACAGGCATCCTTGAGGGGTCTTCCCGACCAGGAGACACTGTTGGTGAGCGCCGCCGCGATCCCAGGGGCGATGTTCGACCCAAGCCGGTTGGTCGACACCGAATAACCGTTGGCCACCAGGACATCGGCGATCATGTTGGTGACAGTCGTCTTCCCATTGGTACCAGTCACGCACACACACAGTGGACAGCGGGCAACCTGAGCCAAGTAGTCCGGACAGACTTTCAGGGCCACCAGGCCCGGCGCATTGGAGGCATTGCGCCCGAGCACGCGAAGCAGACGGTACGTCATTTTCGACAGCACAAGTGCGATATGCGCTCTCAGTGACGACATCTCACACTCCATCCCTGGGTGGCGAACATTGGCGTGGGTCCCCTCCATCCTGCGGCACCCGGATCGGGCAATCCGGCAAGAACCAGTGTACTGAATCGCTCCGACAAGAAATCAGCGTCCCCCCACCAGCCAGCCTGGACCCGAAACACGATGACGGTCACTCCGTACACCCGCCGTACTGCTTGTGGCCGTGACAAGGCGAAGGTCTGTGGATCGTCGCTGATCCACAGACCTTCGGTCCCAGTGGGCAGCTAACCCACCAGGTTATGCTCATTCCTCCTTTCACACTCGACTTTGACTTCCTTGTGTAACACCGAATGCGTTACCTCCTTTCTTAGCCCAGTTCCAGCGATCCCTGGCTGCTACGCCAGCGATCGGTGGGTTCGGGCTTAACTGACGTGAAATCTCCTCGTCGCACAATGTTCTATGCGTCCTCCTTTCTCTCGTCAGTTTTGTTTCGTCGTGTCCGTGAAACCTGGAGTCCATGGCCTCGGGGAACGGGTCCGGATTATTGACCGCCTGAATCGGCGACGTGAAACCACTGTGGCGTACGGCGTGTGTTGACTGAAACGCCTGTACGTCCGGGTGGCGTCTGCTTGTATCCATGGACTGCTGGTTTCGGGTTATACGACGGTCTGCATGGCCTCGTCGGCCAAGCTCAGGATGAGTCCAGTGGCGACGGTTGGCATCCACTCGCCCATCAGGTCATTCGCCATATCCGCCGGGTAGAAAAATCCGATGTTCTCGCCCGGTTGGGCAGCGTCGTACCCAGACCGGATCCCTTTCCAGACCCGGTCTGGGTGATCGGGATCGCGTGGGAATTGGTCGTACGGAAATCTGTTGTGAGTGAGGGGATCGGCGGCTTGCCCGACCCATGTGGCCGGTGGCTCGACCGAAGCGCCGTCCAACGCAGGCATACCAACATTGTTAGGCGATTCCTTCACGGCAGCGATTGTCACAGACAAGGAACGTTTTGATCGAGACATGTGTCACACTCCCCATTTCGGTGGATCTGGACAACTCTCCAACACGCAGCACAACCACACCATTGATCTCCGACGCAAGGGGGGGGAACTACTGCGCATCAATGGGTCACCCGTTAATTTGTATCACGAATATATCACGTAGATAGTGACGAACGACCTTTAATTATTCTGAGATTTTCTCATGCTACTACCGCTTGAGAAGGGACTATGTCACGGAATTTATTCGGTGACAATCCCGGATACCCGATGCCCGTGGCGCGATGATACGTGGGAATTCTTACCTGCGTCCAGCGTGTCATCCACGCTCAACCTGGCTGCACCAATCCATGGCTACTACGCCAGCAATCGGTACAGCTAAGCCCGAATCCACCGATCGCTGGCGTCGCGAGCGACACTGTGGGGGTGCGATGGGTCGACGGTTGCCGTGAGGGCAGACTGGACGTCTGTGGAGCGGCGACCGGCGGGCCAGCGTGCCGGCACAGGGTCGCGCAGCAGCCATGGATCGGAGGATTCGGGCTAAGCCAAGAAGAGAGGGGCGACGTCCCGGATGGCAATGATCCAGGACATCGCCCCTCTCAAGTCCTGACGATGAGACCTTGGAGGTGACGGTCTCAGGTGTGAGGGTTACATCAGGGGGCTGGGGACATCAATGGGAGGGGGACAAGCTGAGTAGGGACAAGGGAACGGGACCTCTCCCGAGAGGGACGACATCCCGGACGGCAAGGCTCCGGTATCGTCCCTCCCGGAACCTGACAAAGAAACACGAGAGGTGATGGTCTCTGGGGGCGAGGGCACCATCTGGGGGTGTATCCGGAACGTCGGTGGGAATTGGGGGGGGAGGGTACCACCGACGTTCCGGCACATGAGCGTGTGACTCAAGAAGTTGGCCGCAAGAGGGGGGAGGGTTCACGACCAACCGATATTCTTGAGTCTCACTTCCCGGGACGAATCCTGGGATTTGGTGTCACTTACTACAACGGCGGGCCCCCTGCTGTTATTCCCGACTTTCTCAGATTTGTTTTCACACAGGCGGGATGAGGGTCTCAAAAGAGACCAAAATCTCAGGATTGGCTGGTCTATAATACCTTGTCACTCAGGGGAACCACCGCCTTGTCAGTCCCCACGAAAAACATTGAAAATCATCAACGAGATCCCCGTACCACTATTACACTATAAATGCTTGCGGGAGGTGGTATCTGCCCCGCTAAGATGAGATAGTGAGTATTCATTTAGGCATGGTGACGGTCGACACTCGCGACTCTTACCGCCTGGCCCACTGGTGGGCCGAACAACTCGACGGCACTTTATCGGCGTACGGTGACAATGGCGCACTCGATCCGGAGTCGCCGGATTCCCAGGGGGCGTTCTTCATCGTGACAGCCCCGGATGGAGTGACGCTGGGCTTTCAGCAAGTAGACGATCCCACAGAGGGCAAAAACAAGCTTCATCTTGATTTCAAGTGTGCCGATCGCATGGCGGAAGCCGACAAACTGGTCGCTGCCGGGGCCACGCTCCAGTATGAGATGCAATGGTGGTTGACCCTCGCAGACCCAGACGGTAATCTTTTTTGCGTCACGGATCTTGAGTAACATAAGGATTTCATATAATGTTACATAAGCTTGCGGGGACGATTCCAACGCTCGGGGGGGTATTGAGCGCCAATCGTCCCCGCAGGGACTAACAGGACACAAGCAATCACTCTTCCGATTTCAGTAGTCTTGTACGCCGCCTCTTCTAGGCCCGACGACGGTGTCGGTCCCAATCTTCGAAAACCGCCTGACACTGACACAGTACGAACAAACCGCCCGACTCCTGACGCGACGTGTCGCAGTCATGAATCGGGCGGATTCTTGGGTTTGGACCGGATTCTTAGAGTGAAATTTCTATGAGCCCGGCGTTTCTGATCAGGATTCGGCTGGTACGTGCTCAGCCATCTGGGCTCGTACTTCGTCCATGTCGAGGCCGCGTACGGCGTCGATCAACCGGGTGAAATCAGGACCGCGCAGGGCTCCGGGCTGGGCGAAGACGGGGATTCCGTCGCGGAAGGCCATGATCGTCGGAATCGAGGTGATCCCCAGATAACCAGCGAGGGCCGATTCTTTCTCCGTGTCGATGGAGCCGAAGGTGATGTCGGGATGGTCCTCGGAAGCCTTCTCGAACACGGGCTTGAACATCCGGCAAGGCGCGCACCAAGCCGCCCAACAATCAAGGAAGACGATACCGGGAAGTTCGGTGACTGACTGGAAAGAGTCCTGTGTGATGGTTAAAACAGACATGCCGACACTATACCCCAGGGGGTATACACTGTCCATCTTGTCACAGTCCGTCTCGCCATCACCGTCGCTCGAGGCCGTACTGGACACTCCACAATCAGGCCAGCGAGAGGAAGACGCGTTCGAGCCGGCGGGTGTCGATTTCGCCGGAGCCGTCGGAGATCAGGCATTCCTTCAGGCCCATGGTGACGATGCTGAATCCTGCCTTGTCGAGGGCCTTGCCCACAGCCGCCAACTGGGTCAGGACCGCCTCGCAATCACCGCCTTCTTCCAGCATGCTGATGACACCGGTCAGTTGTCCGCGGGCACGTTTGAGGCGATTGATGACCGGCTGGCGGGAGTCTTCAGGCAATTGCATGGCGTTCATTCTACCGAAGAGGAAGTACGAGGGCGCCGGTTTTGTGTCGCAGGGCGGTTGTAGCATGGTGGCGTGCGAATGGTGACACCTGAATCTCTGCGGGACACGGCGACCGGTGTGAAGGTCGGCGTGCTGACCAGTGGCGGAGACGCCCAGGGCATGAACGCGGCAGTACGGGCTGTCGTGCGGACGTGTTTGTTCGCCGGGGCTCAGCCGTACGCCATCATGGAGGGCTACCAGGGGCTGACCGTGGGCGGTGCTGGGATCAAGCCGTTCGCGTGGGAGGACGCGTCCGGGATTTTGAACCGCGGGGGAACGGTGATCGGAACCTTCCGGTCGCGCGATTTCCAGACCCGCGAGGGCATGCTCAAGGCGGCATGCAACCTTGTCACCCAGGGGATCGACCGTCTCGTGGTCATCGGTGGCGACGGATCGCTGACCGGGCTGGACGAGTTCGCGTCGCACTGGGGGTCGCTGTTGGACGACCTGGTCGCCCAGGGCCGGATCACCGACGATCAACGGCAAGCCCATCCACGGTTGATCCATGCGGGGCTCGTCGGGTCTATTGACAATGATCTTGTCGGCACGAGTCTGACCGTCGGGGTCGACTCCGCCCTGCATCGCATTCAGGAGGCCATCGACGCGATCGCTTCGACGGCGGCCAGTCACCAAAGGTGTTTTGTGGTGGAGGTGATGGGCCGCAACTGCGGTTATCTCGCCTTGTCAACTGCTGTTTCGGGGGGTTGCGATTACGTACTGCTGCCGGAATTACCCCCTGCGGACGGCTGGGAGCAAGCCATGTGCGACCAGTTGCGGCGCTCTCGGTTGGCGGGGCGCAAGGACTCGATCGTGATCTTGGCCGAGGGTGCGACGACTCGCGCTGGAGAACCGATTTCGGCTGAACATGTGCGGTCGACGATCGAGACCGAGTTGGGCGAGGAGACCCGCGTGACGATCCTCGGGCACGTCCAGCGGGGCGGCACACCCAGCGCGTACGACCGGTGGTCAGCCACCTGGCTGGGCTACGAGGCCGCGACCTATGTCTTGTCGGCGACCAGGGAAGAACCGGGGCCGGTGTTCGGGTTTCACGGGGAACAGGTCATTCAGGTTCCGCTGGTCCGCGCGGTGGCCGACACTCGCAGCGTGCCGCAACTGATCAAAGCGGGGAAGTACGACCAGGCCATGGCCCTGCGCGGGGAGGAGTTCGCCGACCTGGCCCGGATCTTCCAGGAGTTGTCCGACCCGGTGCGTACCCAGGCGAATCCAACCGATTTCAGGATCGGTGTCGTCCATGTGGGGGCCTTGGCGCCAGGAATGAACACCGCCGCGAAAACGGCCGTCTGGCTAGGCATTTCGCGGGGATTCACGATGGTCGGAATCCGGGACGGCTTCCTCGGGCTGGCCGCAGGGGACATGACCGAACTGACCTGGAAGGCGGTCGACGGCTGGAACCAGGAGGGCGGCGCAGTCCTCGGTACGCGCCGGCATGTGCCCAAGGTCGAGGAGTTGTACGCGGTCTCCCGCAGCCTCGAATCGGCTGACATCAAGGCGTTGGTGGTGATCGGAGGGTGGAACGCGTACGCCGGCGTGCAACTGCTCAACGACGAGCGTAGCCGCTATCCCGGGCTCCAAATCCCCATTGTGTGTGTTCCGGCGGGGATCGACAACAATCTGCCCGGCACCTCGATGTCGATCGGCGCAGACGCGGCCCTCAATGTGGTGGTCGACTGCATCGACAAGGTCAAGATGTCGGCCTCCGCCACGCAACGCTGCTTCGTCATCGAGACCATGGGGCGCGACTGCGGCTACCTGGCGCTCATGGGCGGTCTGGCTGGAGGGGCCGAGCAGGTCTACCTCCACGAGACGGGCATCACGCTTCAGGGCTTGCAGTCGGACTTCGACTGGTTGCGCAGCAGCATCGACACCCACGGCCGCTCGTTCTTCTTGGCAGTACGCAATGAACGTGCGAATCCGAATTACACGACGAAGGTCCTGGCTCACATGCTCGACGAGGAGGGCCGGGGGCGGTACGACACGCGGACGCTCACGATCGGCCACATCCAGCAGGGTGGGGCGCCGACTCCGGCTGACCGGCTCCTCGCCACCCGGCTCACCGATGCGGCCATGACCCAATTGGCCAGCCAGTTATCCGTAGGTGACAAGGCAGTTCACTGCGTGGGCTGGTACGACAACGAGATTCGTCTGACCGACATCACCGAGGCGATGAAGAGCACCGACCGCAAACGCCAGCGCCCGAACAACCAGTGGTGGCTGGGCCTGAAGGGCATCCTCGACTGCGTCAACCGCGAGATGGTGTGAGCTATCGCCCAGGTGGCACATCACTTGACCGACTGCTGGGCACTGCAGACGTGGTGACTGGCAGACACCGTGATCCCCTGGGGCATAGACGATAAGTTCGTCACTCAGCGCTGGTGGTGGAAGGCGTCGATGGCGACGATGTCTGAGAGCAGGGCGTAGGCTGTCTCGACTCGCCCGGCGCCGGGGCCGGATATTGTGACCTGGCCCAGGAAGCGAGTGTCGAAGAGCAGGGCGTTGGTGGCGCCGGATATTCCTGCCAGAGGGTGGGAGGCGTCGAGCATCTGGGGGGCGACCGCGACGGTCACCGTACCATCGTCGGCTTTCGTGCCCTGCCCGATGAGCTTCCAGTGGGCGCCCTGCTGGACGGCCTGGTCGATCATCTCCTGGGTGATCCCCGTGATCCCTTCGGTGGGCACGTCGGGGGCGTGCAGATGCGCGCCCAACAGCTCGTTGGCAAGGACTGTCACCTTCAGGCGGACGTCCGAACCACCGATGTCAGCCGTCGGATCGGCCTCGGCGTACCCGTACTGCTGGGCCTCCTTGATGGCCTCATCCTGGCTCAACCCGGCTTCCATGCGGCCCAGGATGTAGTTGCTGGTCCCGTTGAGAATCCCCGAGAATCCCCGCATTCCCACGCCTTTGAGCGGGCCGGACGCCAGTCTGAGGACGGGGGTACCACTCATGACAGCACCCTCGTACTCAAAACGTACATTGTTCTTCGTGGCAAGGGCTTTCAGTTCGTCGGCGGCGAAGGCGGCCGGGCCCTTGTTGGTTGTGCAGACCGATTTGCCGGACTCGAGCGCCCACCGGACATGGGACAAGGCTGGTTCCCCGTTGAGGGGGTTGGTAAAGGTCGCCTCCACCACGATGTCGGCGGGACAAGTACGAATGAGTGTCTCGTTGTCGCAGCTGTCCATCCCGCCGAGGCCGGCGAAGGTCTCGCCCGGTGCCAGGTCCAGCGCCTTAGACAGATCGATTCCATCAGCGTCGACGAGGGTGCCCCAGCGCAGGTCGGTGATCGCCGTCACCCGAATAGTGAAGCCAAGTTGTTCAGCCAGGGATGCGCTCTCGTCGCGAATGAGACTGGCCAAAGTGCGGTTAACGTTGCCGAGCCCGATCAGAGCCAGGTCGTAATTCTTCATAGGTGTTTCCTTCTCCACTGCGTCATCCTATTATCCGCTATGAGCCAAGGCAACGACAGTCCGGGCAGATCCTGGTTGAGAGTCGACACTGAAAGATGAGATTTCGTGCCGTTGTTTATCCCGCAACGGACGCGGGCTGGACGGCTTCGGGCGGACCTATCACCCACTTTGGTATATCACCTTGTCACACACCAGTACGATCATGAGGAACGACAAATCAAGACTGTGTGACCGGACGGAATCCGTACACCCGAAACCCCTCAGATTTCAGAGTATGAGCAATCACAGCAGTCCACCGCCCAGGCTCGGGTAGCATGGGACCCACTATTCGCCCCACACGGGCGACATGATCTGAGAAAGGAGGATCACGGTGAGAGAACCAGTATTCCGCGGTGCAGCTACCGCACTTGTCACGCCTTTCACACCCACTGGGGAGGTGAACTATGAGAAGCTGAGCGAATTGCTAGAATTCCAGATCGCTGAGGGCATCGATGCCGTGGTCATCCTTGGCACCACGGGCGAGTCGCCCACGCTTCCCACCGACGAGCACATGCAGGTCATCGCCAAGGCTGTGGAATTCGTCCACGGGCGCATCCCGGTGATCGCTGGCGCGGGTTCCAACTCCACGGTCGAAGCGATCGAGCAGACCCGCCGGTCGGAGGATGTGGGAGCGGACGCCATCTTGTCCGTCACGCCGTACTACAACAAAACCAGCCAGCAGGGGCTCGTGGCCCACTTCACGGCCATCGCCGACATCACCCGGCTGCCGATCATCTTGTACAACGTTCCTGGTCGTACGTCGATGAACATCTCTCCCGAGGCGGCTGCCGAAATGAGCCGGGTTGAAAATCTGGTGGGCATCAAAGAGTGCAACCTCGAGCAGGTTGGAGCGATGAAGTGCCTGGTCGAACCCGATTTCCAGTTCTACACCGGTGAAGATGCCCAGGTCATCCCCATGCTCGCGTGGGGCGGGCTCGGTGTCATCTCCGTGATGTCGAACGTCATCCCGAAAGACACCCACGACCTGACGGCCCAATGGTTCGCCGGCGATCTTCAGGCGGCTCGAACCACCCAACTCAAGACGATTCCCCTGATCAAAGCGCTATTCAGCGAGGTCAGCCCGATCCCGGTCAAAGAGGCTCTGAACATCCTCGGCTGGGCGGTGGGCGAGCCGCGTCTGCCACTGATCGGCGCGAGCAGCGCGACCAAGACATTGCTCCGCAAAGTCCTCCAGGAGTACGGGCTTCAGCCACGCTCCTAGAACTGCTGATCATTGCTTCGACACAATTCCGTTCGTGAACGATGGCGTATCGGCTCATCATCGTCCTGTTCTCGTAGTGGCTGATGCGCCATCGTTTCACCTGGATGGGTGTCCGCTTTCCCGCTTGACTGACAACCATGACCGGGTCCATGGTTAAATTATCTGGCAGATTCAGCGCGCTTGTTGCTGGGTGGGAAGGATGACCCTTCGTGGGGATTAAAGTAGTGAAATTCGGTGGATCGAGCCTGGCGAGTGCCGCGCAGATCGCCAAGGCCGTCGCCATTGTCGTGGCCGACCCTGACCGGCGATACCTGGTCGCGTCCGCACCCGGGAAACGCGACGCCTCCGACACCAAGGTCACCGACCTGCTCTACCAGGCGTACGACCGGCGCGACGGGGATTATGCCTACACACTGGCCACTATCAAACAGCGATATGTCGACATTGCTGTGGAGTTGGGTGTGAGTGTGGACCTCGACACCCCCTTTGCCGAGATTGAACGACGCCTGACCGACCAGCCCGAGCGTGACTACTTTGCTTCGCGCGGAGAGTACCTCAACTCGCTGATCATCGCCGCCTACCTGGGCTGGACCTTCATCGATGCGGCTGAGGTCGTGCGCTTCTCCGATGCGGGTCAGTTCCAGCCCGACCAGACCGATGTCTTGTTGGGCAATGCCCTGGCCCAAGCCGATCACGCGGTGGTACCGGGCTTTTACGGCGCAACAGCGTCGGGCCAGATCAAGACTTTTCCCCGGGGTGGCTCGGATGTGACGGGCGCCCTGGTGGCCCGGGCAGCCATGGCCGAGGTGTACGAGAACTGGACGGATGTCTCCGGCCTGCTCATCGCCGATCCGCGGGTCGTGGTCGACCCGCTGCCCATCCGGCGGCTGTCGTACACTGCTTTGCGCGAGTTGACCTACCTCGGGGCGTCGGTGCTGCACGAGAACGCCATTCATCCGGTGCGGGAGCGCGGGATTCCGATCAACATCCGCAACACCAACCATCCCGACGACCCCGGTTCGTGGATTCAGGCTCAAGCCCCGTCGACTCCCTCGGGCCCGGCCATTGTTGGTGTCGCTGGTAAGACCGGCTACACCGCAGTCACCGTCCACAAGGCACAGTGGAGTGGGACTCATGGTGTCGGGCAACTGGTGTTTGACCTGTTCGAAGCCTTGAATGTGGTCGTGGATGTGGCTCTGACAGGGGTTGATGCCTGGACTTTCGTCGTACGCACCGAGGCACTTGACGCACTGGAACAGCCCTTCGCCGAGAGCCTTTCCGTACTGCGTCCGGACAAGGTGGAGTTCCAGGAAGACTTGGCCCTGCTCGGGATCATCTCCTCGGGCGCAGTGTCCCGCAACACCGCCTCCCTGCGGCTGTCCCAGGCGCTGGCTGACGCCAACATCGAGGTGTTCGCCGACGCCTACGCGGGCGATCTTCGTATTATCACGCTGCCGGCAGCCCGGCACGACGATGCCATCCGTGCCATCTACGACGCACTCGTCTAGCCGTACCTTGTGGATAGCCACCACAGCAGCCTGCACGAGGAGGTAGTGTCGAGCGTATGCCCGCCACGTACCGTACTGCCGAGGAAGTCCTGCGCACCGTCTTCGGCTATGACTCTTTCCGGGGACATCAGGCGGCTGTGATCGACCATGTGACCGGCGGAGGGGACGCCATCGTCCTGATGCCGACCGGCGGCGGAAAGTCACTGTGCTACCAAATCCCGTCTTTGCTGCGGCCGGGGACCGGGGTTGTGGTCTCGCCGCTCATCGCGCTGATGCAGGATCAGGTCGACGCCCTCAGACAGGTTGGCATCCGGGCTGGGTTCCTCAATTCGATGCAAGATTACGGACAGCGTACGGATATGGAGCAGGCTTTCCTGTCCGGAGACCTCGACCTGTTGTACGTCAGCCCCGAGCGTTTGACCATGCCAGCCACGCAAGCACTGCTGGAACGCGGGGAGATCGCGCTGTTCGCCATCGACGAGGCGCATTGCGTGTCCCAGTGGGGGCATGACTTCCGCCCCGACTACTTGGCTTTGTCGATGCTGGCTGAGGTCTGGCCAACCGTGCCCCGGATCGCCCTGACGGCGACGGCAACACAGGCCACCCATCAGGAGATCACCGAGCGACTCCATCTGGAGGACGCCAAGCACTTCGTTTCGTCTTTCGACCGGCCGAACATCCAGTACCGCATCGAGGCCAAGGACTCTGTGATGAAGCAGTTGACTACCTTCATCCAGCGGGAGCATCCCGGTCAGGCGGGGATCGTCTACACGTTGACACGGGCAAACACCGAAAAAGTCGCAGCAACTCTGCGAGAGACTGGTATCCCGGCCCTGCCCTACCACGCGGGCCTGGACCCCCGGACTCGTCACAATACCCAGGCCCGCTTCCTGGCCGAGGAGGGTCTGGTTGTGGTCGCCACGATCGCCTTCGGTATGGGTATCGACAAGCCCGATGTACGCTTCGTGGCCCACGTGGACCTGCCCAAATCAATCGAGGGGTACTACCAGGAAACTGGCCGGGCAGGCCGGGACGGCGAACCCGCCACCGCCTGGATGGCCTACGGCCTCAACGACGTCGTCCAACAACGGCGCATGATCGGTGAATCGACGGGGGACGAGGCCCACAAGCGGCGCCTGACCATCCACCTGAACGCGATGCTCGCCCTGTGTGAGACGGTCGAATGCCGTCGCCAGAACATGCTGAGTTACTTCGGCGAAGCCTGCGAACCCTGCGGCAACTGCGACACCTGCCTGGACACCCCCGCCACCTGGGACGGGACACAGGCCGCCCAGAAGTTGCTCTCCACAGTGGTGCGCCTGGACCGCGAGCGCCGGCAACACTTCGGCTCCGGCCACTTGATCGACATCCTGCGTGGAGTCGACACCGTCCGTGTACGCCAGTGGAACCATGACTCCTTGTCCACATGGGGGATCGGGGCGGACCTGACGGATGCCCAGTGGCGGGGTGTCGTCCGCCAACTCCTGGCCCGCGGTGACATGGCCCTGTCCACCGACGGTCACTCCACGCTCGGTGTGACCGAGTTGGGCTGGGAAGTGCTGCGCGGCAATCGAGAGGTACCCCTGCGTGAGGACGTTGTACGGAAAGCCGCCGTCACGACCGAGTCGCGCAAGGCTCGTACTCCCAAGTCAACCAGCACAGTCATAGCCGCTCAGGACCTGTCGGAACCCGATGCCGCCTTGTTCGAAGCCCTGCGTGCCTGGCGGTTGGAGGAGTCCCGAACCCGGTCAGTCCCCCCGTACGTGGTCTTCCACGACTCGACCCTGCGCGCCATCGCGGCCACCCGCCCGACCACCCTGGACGAACTCTCCCTGATCTCCGGAATCGGCGCGATGAAGCTTGAAAACTACGGTGAGGCTGTACTGGCTGTTGTCGTCAGCAGCGACGATTCCACGACTTGAGGGGCAGCGAGGATACCCGGCTAGTTGATGAACAATCGAACATACTCCGCTGGGGTCATCAGCCCGTCCAGCAAGGGATAGTGTCTACTGTTGCCTGTGATCAGGATCGCACGGGCGTCCTTGGCTGTGTCATAAAAGGGTCGGTCAGACTCATCTGGCAGGTGCACAGTGCTAGGGATGGGACTCGTCACCTCGCCACACGTCTCAATGAAAGATGTCAGATCCATGATGTCGCGGGCGTCGAAACCGAATCGTGGTCGGGCAAGAACGCTGTGGTATTCAGTCATGATGGCCGCAGAATAAACAACAGTGAGTTCTCCGTCGAGTACTGTCCGCAGAATCGTGTTCGGGTTCCCCGTCGGTGTGAGGAGTGCAGACACAAGAACGTTTGTGTCCAGTACGATGCGTCGCCACTCCGCCTCCGCACCACCGACACTCACCTTCTGGCCGACCTATCTGCAGCGATTTCTGTGCCGATTTCCTCAAGGGTCAACGTGTCATTGCCGAGTCGTGCGGCTGTTCGCTGCATCCGGTCCACCGCTCTTTTGGCTCTCAGCCTGCGCAAGTCAATGAGGGTTTGCTCAAGATCGGCTTCGTTGATGCCTAACATGAGGTAAGTTGGCTTGCCGTTGTTGGTGACGATGACAGATCCGTCTCGTTGAATGAGTTGGTCGAGTTGTTGGGTCGATCCGCGCAGTTCGCGCAATGTGAGAAACCCCATTTCTTCTCCTCTGTGGTCGATACTCATATGATACACAAGTGCGTATCATCCTTAGGAACCAAGAGAATGGCCATAACTTCTTATCTGGCGTCTCAGGGTCATTCGATATCATGAGTAGGACCTCGACCCCCCAGGAGATGCCATGACTCAGACCGCGACAGTCCCGAATGCTGCTGCCACTGTCACAATGCTCGTGGACGGACATGAACTCGCCGTACCGAAATCCGCGACTATCCTGAATGCCCTGATCAGCCAGGGTATCCATATTCCTGCGCTCTGCCATGACGTGCGCCTGGCCCGTTCTAACGGGAATTGCGGCTTGTGCATGGTCGAGGTGGGGCCCGAGCGCCAGCCGGTCAAGGCCTGCATCACTCCGGTGAGCGAGGGCCTGGTCGTGGCCACCCACTCGGAAAAGATCGAGGCTTTCCGCCGAGTACGCCTGGACCAGCTTCTGGCTGACCACAATGCCGATTGCCTGGCGCCCTGCCAGCAGACCTGCCCGGCCCGGATCGACAT
>WRFP01000022.1 GCA_009778725.1 Propionibacteriaceae bacterium | reverse complement strand
CGAATCCACCGATCGCTTGCGTCGCGAGCGACACTGTGGGGGTGCGATGGGTCGGCGGGTGGCGTGAGGGCAGACTGGACGTCTGTGGAGCGACGCCCGACGAGCCAGCGTGCCTCCACAGGGCCGCGGAGCAGCAATGGATCGGTAGATTCGGGTTGAACCCGAATCCACCGGAGAGGTGGGCTGGTGGCCAGCGATCGGTGCATCCGGGATTATCATGGAGCCGATGAATCTCCTGGCAAGCCCGTTGGCGGCATGGTATGGCATCCATGCGCGTGACCTGCCGTGGCGCCGGGCCGAAGCGACACCGTGGAGCATCCTGTTGTCTGAGATCATGCTGCAACAGACGCCGGCCGCGCGCGTGGTTCCGTACTGGCAGGCTTGGATGTCGACATGGCCAACCCCTCGCGATCTGGCCCAGGCCACGACGGCGGAGGTGATCCAGGCCTGGGGCACACTCGGGTACCCACGTCGCGCTCTGCGACTGCGGGAGTGTGCGAGGGTCATGGCCGACCAGTACGACGATGTGGTTCCCTCGCACGAGTCCATTCTGCGCAGGCTGCCCGGGATCGGGGAGTACACAGCGGCAGCGGTGGCGGCCTTCGCCTTCAAGCAGCGCACTGTTGTCCTTGATACGAACATTCGTCGTGTGCTCTCCCGGGCGTCTGCCGGGGAAGCACTGCCGCTTCCCCACCTGACGGCGGCAGAACGGTCCATGGCTGCCAGTCTCGTCCCCGAGCAGATTCCAGAGTCGGTAGTCTGGAACCAATCGACAATGGAACTAGGCGCAGTCATCTGCAAGGCACGGGAAGCAGCGTGTGAATCCTGCCCTGTCAAGCATTTATGTACGTGGCGGAAAGCCGGTTTTCCCGGCGACATCCACGCGGGCCTACGCCGTACCCAGCCCTGGCACGGCACCAACCGCCAGGCCCGGGGCCAGGTCATGGCCATCCTGCGCGAAGCCGACGGCGAACCGGTCCCGCTGGCTGCCATCCTCGCCACGACCCCCGACTCCACCCGGATTCTCAACGCTCTTGACGGGTTGGTTACCGACGGTCTGGCAGTGCGCGACGGTGAGGCCGTGCGGCTGCCCTGACAGGGACGACACCCAACGACGTCGGGCGACTTTCCGTACTTGTCAAAGCCTGCTCAGAACCGGATCGAGGACTGATAGGGCTTCGCGAGAAGCAGTGCCGAGGTCTGCGACCTGGCCCAGGGCCCAGGACTCGGTGGCCACGGTCAGCGCGGAGACAATCGCTCCGGCCAGCGCAGACGCCTGGATCGCCGAGAGGCCGGGCGCCAGGTCCTCCAGGACGGACGTCAACAGTGCTTGGCCATCCCGGCCCGAGGCCAGCCACCTCACGCGCAGGTCGGGGACGGCTAGAGCGAGGAGGACCGACCGGCGTAGGTTCACATGTTTGGACGGGTCGATGTCGGCCCAGAAGGAAAATGCCTGGGCGACCCGTTCCGCCAGCGATCCACTCGATGCGTTGCGGACGGCCGAGGCCATTCCGGCTGCACTGATCTGCAGGTTCGAGCTGAGGACGTCGTCTTTGCCGGAACAATATCTATAGAAAGTACGGTTGGAGATTCCGGCGCGCTGGGCGATCAGCTCGACTGTGGTCGCGTCGTACCCAATTTCTTCGAACAACTCGATGGCAGCCGTGGCAATGTCGCGCTGAGTAGCCCTTTTGCGCCGCTCCAGTAAGGTGTCCCCGGGAATGTCCGAGCTGCTCGTTACCATGTCTGACATGGTTACCTCTTCGTCATCCACGAGCACCCCGGCAGTCATTTCCATGTCCCTCACCCTACTCCGATTCATTGAAAATTACATATTCTGCCATTATGGCATAATCTGCCACTCTGGTGTAGTGTGGCCCCATCGCGACAAGAACACAAGGAGTGCACACATGTCTGACATCACACCCGACCGGCTACGTACCATGTTCCAGCCTCGCAACGTAGCTTTCATCGGGGCGTCGAACAAATCGACCTTCTCCGCCATGGCCTACACCAACATGGTGACTTTCGGATCGACCGAGCGGGCATTCCTGGTGAACGGGCGCGGTGCCGAGACTCACGGGCGTGCGACATACACCTCGATCACCGAGATTCCCGAACCGATCGATCTGGCCTTCATGATGGTGCCACAAGCGGTGACACTGGGCGTACTGCGTGAGTTGGGAGACGCCGGGGTCAAGAACGCTGTCATCTTGTCTTCCGGGTACGCCGATGCCGGTCCCGCCGGCAAGGCCGCGCAAGATGAGTTGGTCGCCACCGCCGAGGAGTACGGGATGCTGCTGCTGGGACCCAACCACCTCGGCTTCGCCAACTTCGTGGACCGGATTCCTGTCTGCTCGATCCAGGTCAGGCCCAACGACAACCCATCTGTCGCTCTGCTCTCGCAGAGCGGGGCCTCCTCGGCAGCGATGGTCGACTTCGCCACGATGATCGCCGTCGACCTGAGCTACGCGGTGACCCTGGGCAATGAGGCGATGATCACCGCCGGGCACGTGCTGGACTTCCTCGTCGACGACGAGAGCACCAAGGCGATCGCGATCTTCATGGAGACCATCCGCGAGCCCGAGACGTTCATGCGGGCCGCACGGCGGGCGGCGGCAGCCCACAAACCGATCGTCGTACTCAAAGCCGGGTCCTCCGAGTTGTCCGCCCGTACTGCTGCCGCCCACACCGGTGCGTTGGTGGGCGACGACAAGGTGATCGACGCCGTCTTGCGCGAACTCGGCGTGATGAGGGTGGATTCGGTGGAAGACATGTTGTTGACTGCCGGGGCCGCCGCCCATCTCGGGGTGATTCCGCGCCCCGGTATCGGGATCGTGTCGATCTCCGGCGGAGCCTGCGACATCCTCGCCGACCACGCAGCCCGGGTCGGTGCAGACTTGCCCGCCTTGTCTGAGGCCACCACCGAACGGATCAAAGGATTCTTCGCAGACTACGGGACGGTCCAGAACCCCCTGGATGTGACGGGCGCCGCCATCATCGACCCGACCATCTTCGACAAGTCCATCGCCGCGATGTCCGACGACCCCTTAGTGGGCACGGTCGGGGTCCTGATGTCGATGCCGTGGGAGGGCGACCCGGACACCTACAGTGGCCGCGAGCTGTTTCCGCCTATCGGCAAGGGTTTGCGCGAGGCCCACGTGCCCTCCATCTTCATCAACCAGATCACCCAGCCCACCTCCGACACGACACGGTCCTTGTCGGCGTACGGCGGGATCGACTATGTCTCATCCGGGATGACGGCCACCCTGTCAGCCATGCATCTGATCGGGCAATGGTCTCAGCGCTGCCGCGAGTTGGCCGAAGATGTGCCTGTGATCCCGCGAAACCTGACGGTGCCCAGCCCTCAGGAGCGTCACGGCGAATGGTCGGAGGCACAGGCCCGCGATCTGCTCTCGGCGGCTGGAATCCCCGTTGTGCCGGCCATCATCACCCGTACGGCCGAGGAAGCCGTGACGGCCGCCCGGGAACTGAACAGCGCGGTGGCGGTCAAGGTTATTTCACCAGAGATCATGCACAAGTCCGACATCGGGGGAGTACGGCTGGGAGTGCGCGGTGACGGCGCCGTGCGGGAAGCCTTCAAGGAGGTGACTGCTGCCGGACGGGCCGTTCCCGGGGCGATCGTGGAGGGCGCGCTGATCTCGCCCATGCGTGGACGGGCCGCCGAGCTGCTCATCGGAGTCGTCCGCGATCCTGACTTCGGGCTGATGCTGGCCGTCGCCCTGGGCGGGGTGCTCGTGGAAATCCTGCACGACTCGGTGATCATGCCCCTGCCGGTCACACCCAAGCGGGCCGCCGCCCTGCTCAACCACCTCAAGGCCTCCCACGTCTTCGACGGATATCGAGGCACCCCGGCGGCCGACCGGGCGCAACTGGGCGAACTCATCGCCCACGTCGGCGACCTGGCTCTGGCTCTCGGCGACGAACTGGTGAGCCTGGAACTCAACCCGCTGCGGATCAATGGCACCCAGGTCGAGGCCCTGGACGCCGTCGTGGAATGGAAGGACAAGCTATGACAAGCACACACACCGGAATCGACCCACGTACTCCGGTCATCATCGGCGTTGGCCAGGTGATCGACCAACTCGACGACCCCGGGTACGCCAAGCTGTCGGCGGTCGGCTTGGCGGCCGAAGCGTCCGCCCGGGCGCTGGCCGACACGGGCGCGGACACGACTGTTGTCGCAGGTGCGATCGACACCGTCGGAGGGATCCGGCAGTTCGAGATCAGCACGCCGGGAGCACCCGCCCCGCTCGGAAAGTCCGACAACTATCCACGTTCGGTGGCAGCGAGGATTGGCGCCAACCCCGCGCGGGCCATCCTGGAAGTCGCCGGGGGACAAGGCCCGCAGCACCTGCTCACCGAGATGGCGGCCGGGATCGCAGCGGGCCGCAGCCGCGTGACTCTGGTCTTCGGATCCGAGGCGATCTCCACCGAACGGGCGCAGTCCACGGCCCCCGACCGGCCCGACTTCACCGAACAGGTGGGCGGCGAGTTGGAGGATCGCGGTTTCGGCCTCAAGGGCCTGATTTCGATGGAGGCCACGTCGTACGGCCTGATCGACGCCCCGAGCCAGTACGCCCTGCTGGAGAACGCGCGCCGGGCGAGGCTGGGACTGAGCAGGCAGCAGTACGCCGATGAGATCGGGCGGCTGTTCGCCCCCTTCACGAAGGTGGCGGCAACCAACCCTTACGCGGCTGCGCCGCTCGAGCGTTCGGCAGCCGAGTTGGTGACGCAAACCGAAGCCAACCGTAAGATCGCCGACCCGTACCTGAGGTATGTCGTAGCCCGCGACCAGGTCAACCAGGGGGCTGCCATCCTGGTCGCCAGCGTTGAGGCGGCGCGCGACCTCGGGGTTCCCGAAGACCGCTGGGTGTACATCCACGGACATGCCGACGCCCGCGAGCGCGACCTGATGGACCGTCCCGACCTTTCGGCAAGCCCGGCGGCACAACTGGCCTGTCGGCAGGCGCTTGAAATGGCCGGCCAGACAACCGACGACATGGCGACCTGGGACTTCTACAGTTGCTTCCCGATCCCGGTTTTCAACGCGGGTGTCGACGCCCTCGGTCTGGAACCGGACGACCCTCGTGGACTGACTCTCACCGGCGGGCTCCCCTTCTTCGGGGGAGCAGGAAACAACTACTCTATGCATGCGGTGGCCGAGACCGTCCAGCGAGCCCGCAAGGCTCCGGGCAGCTTCGGGTTCGTCGGCGCCAACGGCGGTGTGATGAGCAAGTATTCGACCGCCGTCTACTCCACCAGCCCACGCGAATGGCAGGCCGACCGCTCGGCTCAGATTCAGGCACTCGTCGACGAGCCTACCGCCGTGAGCCAGGTGACAAGGGCGAACGGCTGGGCGACCATCGAAACCTTCACCGTGAAGTACAACCGCACAGGTGTCGCCTCCGGGATCGTCATCGGGCGGCTGCAGTCAACCGGCCAACGCTTCCTCGCGATGGGGGTGCCCGGCGACGAGGAAATCCTCGCGCTGCTGAGTGAGGACCAGCCGATCGGGCGCCGCATCTGGGTGTTCAACACCGGCCCCGGCAACCGGGTCACCACCACCCCCGAACGCGCTCGTCAGTTGAACCCGCCTCAACCGTTGGTTCTGCGCGAGCAGTACGAGTACGCCCAGGTCGTCCGCGAGAATCACCTGCTGATCGTGACCCTCAACCGTCCAGACCAGCGCAATGCCTTGTTCCCGCCCGCTCACGAGGAACTGGCACAGATTTTCGACAGCTTCTTCGCCGATCAGGAACTGTGGGCAGCGATCATCACAGGCGCCGGTGACAAGGCCTTCTGCGCGGGCAACGACCTGGTCTACTCCTCAACAGGCAAGCCGAACTACCTTCCCGAGTCGGGTTTCGCCGGGCTGACCCACCGGCGTGGGATGAACAAGCCGGTGATCGCCGCGGTCAACGGCTTCGCCATGGGTGGCGGGTTCGAGACCGCCCTGGCCTGTCACCTGGTGGTTGCCGACGAAACCGCCCAATTCGCCCTCAGCGAGGTCAAGGTCGGCCTGGTCGCCGGAGCCGGGGGAGTGATCCGGTTGCCCCGGGCCATCCCGCCCAAGATCGCCAACGAGTTGATTCTCACCGGACGGCGCCTGAGCGCCGCCGAGGCCCACAGTCTGGGTGTCGTCAACCGAGTCGTCCCTGCTGGTCAGGCCCTGGAAGCAGCCAAGGAGTTGGCCGGGCAGATCCTTCAGAATTCTCCGACATCTGTACGGATCTCCTTGGAGGTGATGGAGGCGGCCAGCGGGATCACCGATCCGTTGGACGCGCTGGACTCCCGTACTGGAGCCTTCGACGAGTTGATGTCCAGTTACGACGCGATCGAAGGAATGATGGCCTTCGCCCAGAAACGCCCGCCACAGTGGAAGAATCAGTGAGCCCAGCTCAGAACACGAGGTAGATTCATGAAAACAGCCATTACTCAGATGCTCGGCATGGAGTTCCCGCTCCTGGCCTTCAGTCATTGCCGCGATGTCGTCGTGGAGGTCACCAACGCCGGCGGTTTCGGAGTGCTCGGGGGATCCTCCTTCACTCCCGAGACCCTGGAAGAGGAGTTGTCCTGGATCGACAGTCACGTGAATTCGAGGCCCTACGGGGTGGACATCATTGTCGCTCAAAAGCTCGTCGGCAAGGGCCAACACCTCACCAGTGACCAGCTGAAAGCCATGATTCCCGATCCGACCAAGCAATTCGTGGCCGACTTGATGACCGCTCATGGCATGCAGACCGCTGTCGGGGATGTTGTCCGCGAGGAATTCGCCATTCCTGACGCTGAGGCGGGCCAGGCGTTGCTCGATGTGGCCTTCCGCCATCCGGTCAAGTTCATCGCCCAAGCGCTGGGTGTTCCCCCGCAGTTCATGATCGACCGCGCACACGCGGAAGGGGTGCCCATCGGCGCGCTGGTCGGGGCCCGTGAACACGCCGTCAAGCAGGTCGCGGCTGGTGTCGACGTCCTCATCGCACAGGGCACCGAGGCAGGAGGACACTGCGGGGAGATTTCCACGATGGTGCTCGTCCCCGAAGTCATCGAGGCAATTGGCGGCATGGTTCCTGTTCTGGCTGCCGGCGGCATCGTCACCGGACGCCAGATGGCCGCCGCCATCGCCCTGGGAGCAGCCGGGGCGTGGACCGGATCGGTGTGGCTGACCACCCCGGAGGCTGAGACCGCGGAATACACCAAGCAAAAGATGTTGGCCGCGACCTCCCGCGACACCCGCCGGTCGGCGGGGCGTACGGGCAAGCCATCGCGACAATTGAAGTCCGATTGGACCGAGGCCTGGGCCACGGAAGGTGCTCCTGAACCCCTGGGCATGCCGCTGCAATCGATGATCTCCGAGCCCGCACTGCGCCGGGCCGACGTGCTTGCTGCACAGGGCAATGAGGGCGCCCAACAGTTGGCGTCGTACTGGGTCGGACAAGGCGTGGGACTGATGAACAGGTCTCGGTCCTGTCGCCAGACCGTCCTCGACTTCATGGAAGACTATGTTGTGGCGGTCGACCGGATCAACGAATCCATCGAGGATTAGTCTGATGGCTGTCCATGCTCGCTCCTCCGCCGCGCCAGTCCAGCATTCTGGCATCGCAACACTCGTTTGCGGGATATCCCGCTAGGACCAGGAGAGACGACTCGTGCGGATCATCGTACTCATCAAAGAAGTGCCGGACACCTACGGCGAACGCCACCTCAACCTGCAGACCGGCCTGGTCGAACGGGCCAGCGCCGAGCGAGTCCTGGACGAGATTTGCGAGCGGACCGTCGAGGCGGCGCTCGTGATCGCGGAAGCCAACCCGGACACCCACATCATCGTGGTGTCCATGGGACCGGCCACCGCCACCGACGCGATCCGCAAGGCGTTGGCCATGGGCGCTGACGAGGCTGTTCACGTGGTCGACGACGCCCTGGCAGGGGCTGATGTGATGGTGACCGCGCAGGTGCTCGCGGCGGTGGTCCGGCGCCGGGAGGCGGACCTCGTCATGACCGGCAATGCTTCCACCGACTCCAGCGCCGGTGTGATGGGGGCCCTCTTGGCTGAGTTGCTGGGCCTTCCGCAAGCAACCTTCCTATCCAGCATTGCTTCCGATGGGACGACAGTACGGGGAACTCGGGCGACCGACACCGGCATCGCAACCGTCGAGGCGGACCTGCCGGCGGTGGTATCCATCACGGAGGCCTTGCCCGACCCGCGGTTCCCGGGATTGAAAGGGATCATGGCGGCGAAGAAGAAGCCGGTGGAGACGCTGACGGCTAGCGACCTCGGGGTCGACACCGCCGGAGTCGAGGCGGCGTACGCCATCAATATTTCTGTCGCAGCACGGCCCGCGCGGACCGGGGGCACCACAGTCCATGATGAGGGCGACGCCGGAGCGCAGTTGGCCGAATTCCTGATCGCAAACCAGTTGGCGTGAGGAGGCACGATATGAGCACGGAACCGATTCTTGTCCTGCTGGAGACCAGCCCGGATGGGCATCTTACCTCGTCAACGGCTGAATTGATCGGAGCCGCAGCCCGGATTGGCACGCCGGTGGGGGTCATTGCCGTGCAGGCCAATCATGTGGTTGACGACCTGCTGGCCGAGGCCGGGAAGCACGGGGCGGGGCAGGTGATCATTGTTCCGGTCGAGGAAGGGCTGGTTGTCGTCGGGCTGGTGGAGGCGCTGGCCCGGGCGTGCGAACACCTGGCTCCGGGGGCGGTTCTGGCAGCCCACTCGATCGAGGGGCGGGAGGTGGCCGCACGGGTTGCCATCCGTACCAAACGTGCCTTGTTGACCGACGCCGTGGGGGTGGACCGGGACGACCAGGGTGTCATCGCCCATCACGCGCCCTTCGGAGGCGGATATCAGGTCGATGCGGCGGCAACCGTCGGTGCACCCGTGATCACAGTACGGCCGGGGTCGGTCAGTGATCGGGTGGATGAGGTTGTACCCGTTGTGACTCGGCTCGACGATGTACCGTGTGCTCTTCCATCGGCAAGAATCCTTTCGTTCGAGCCGACGCTGGCCGACGGCCCGCGACCGGAGTTGCGACGGGCTCGCAAGGTCGTTTCCGGCGGACGCGGAATGGGGTCGAAAGAACAGTTCTCACTGATCGAGGAATTGGCCGACGCGCTCGGCGCCGCGATCGGCGCCTCCCGGGCAGCAGTCGACGCGGGCTACATCCCGTACCCCCATCAGGTCGGTCAGAGCGGGGTCACCATCTCCCCAGACCTCTACCTCGCCGTCGGCATCTCCGGGGCCATCCAGCACCGGGTCGGCATGCAAACGGCCAAGACGATTGTCGCCATCAACAAGGACGCCGACGCCCCCATCTTCGAGATCGCCGACTTCGGCGTTGTCGGAGACCTGTTCACCGTGGTTCCCCAGGTCATCGCAACCCTCAAAGCCCGGCAGTGACCCGATGACACCCCAGACAGTACGCCGCGGACTACCGCGCACCGCAGACAACGAGCCCTGGCCCCCAGCGGGGACCGTGGTCGAATTTGCTGTGGTACTGCCTGGAACCGTGAGTCTGTCGCGAAGCACGTCCTCCACCACGACCGTCCCCGATGATTCATCGGCGACCAATCAGGCGGTATCCTCCCTTACCATCGACCCAGCAGCGCCTCCATTGCGACGCGGGCTGCCCCGTACTCTCCTAGGAGATCCATGGCCACCAGCCGAAACAATCGCTAACTTCCCGGTCATTGCTGCTGCCATACCGCAGTCGACCACGAGTACTGAGACATCCGACCTTGCTGATGTGTCACGCACCACTGCACCGGTTGTCGACGGACCGCTTCTGCGCCGAGGACTGCCTCGTACTCCTGAAGGCGAATCATGGCCACCGGCCGGATCAGTGGCCCTGTTCCCGGTCGTGGCCGCTGCCGCCCAGCCAGGGATCGTGGCCGGTGACGCACCCGCACATCCTGACATACCCACATTGCCACAGACATCGGTCCTGCCTGACAAGCCCGTGGTGTCTGATGCGACTGAGCTTTCGGGCATGTCTGCTCCACCTGACACGTCCGTACTGCCGCCTGGCGTCGATGTGGCTGCCCCGGCCCCGGCGACCTCACCCGTCTCTCCCGCACCGACCGCGGCTCAGAGGGCAACCGCCAAGAAGCGCAGGCGTCGGACACTGATCATTGTCTGGACTGCGATCGGCGTGGTCGTGATCGTGGCTGCCCTGGTGTTCTCCCGGTGGTTCCTGCTCGGGACCCAGACTGGCCAGGACTTTCTCGCGGCCTATCCCGGCACGACACCGCTGCCGGCGTGGGCTCCACAGGGCATCCCGGCGTGGCTGGGCTGGCAACACTTCCTCAATGCTTTCTTCATGGTCATGCTTGTCAGAATGGGTTTGATCATCTGGACGGGTAAACGGCCAGCCGCGATGTGGCTGCGCAAGAAGCCTCGGGAGCAGAGCCAGAAAATCCAGATCGAGTTGTGGGCGCACCTGGCGCTGGACCTGCTCTGGATCGTCAACGGAGCTATTTTCATTGTTGTTCTGTTCGCGACCGGGCAGTGGGTGCGGATCGTGCCGACGTCGTGGGAAGTGTTTCCCAACGCGGTGTCGTCGGTGATGCAGTATTTGTCCTTGCGGGTGCCGGTGGAGAACGGGTGGGTCGCGTACAACAGCTTGCAGGTCTTAGGGTACTTCGCGACAACCTTCCTCGCCGCGCCGCTGGCCGCCGTGACCGGGCTGAGGATGTCGCCCCTGTGGCCGACGCGTTGGCAGCGACTCTCCACGGCGTACACGAAAGAATTCGCCAAAGCCATCCACTTCCCGGTGATGATCTACTTCATGGCATTCACCGTTGTCCACGTCGCCCTGGTGGTGATCACGGGACCGCTGCGGAATCTCGACTACATGTATGCGTCGCGCCCGGATTCGACCTGGTGGGGTGCCGGGATCTTCGCCGTCAGTCTGGTCGCCATGGTGGCCGGATGGTTCGTCCTCATGCCCGCTGTTTTGAAGCGCACTGGTTCCTTGTTTGGAAGGATCAGTCGATGAGTACGACCATGGCACTTCTCCAATCCACCTGCACCGATTGCCACGCGGAAAAAATGTCTCAGGGCCGGTGTACGCTCAACCAGGATTCGTCGATCTGTGCGTGGCACATGCCACAACAGTCGGTGATTCCGGGTCTGGCGCTCAGGCCCGCGCATCGAGTTTCTGGAGGCGACACGACATGACATCCGACCAGTACGTGGACCTGGAGCCGACCAGGCCGGGCGAATACGCCGCCTTCATGGCGAAGAGGCTGCCGGCGCCGGAACAGATCGACGACGCGACGTACCTTCTGCCCATCCCGATGTTCGGCGGCGGCGACTTCGTGACGAACACACTGTGTTATGTCTTGCGGGGCCCCGATAGCGCCGCTCACCTGATCGATGCCGGGATGAACACCGACTCGGGGTGGGAGGTTTTGCGCTCGGCACTCGACGCCTGGAATCTCGGCCCAGTGGCAACCGTCGTGGTCACGCACCTGCACATCGACCACATCGGCATGGCCGAACGAGTACGCCAGGAGTGGGGCGCGCGAGTGATCATGGGTGAAACCGAGTGGCGTACGTACTTGTCAAGCCCCACTGCCGATGAACGCAAAGCCAACTACGACAAATGGGGGGTGCCAGTCGACCGGCGACCGGTGATGCCGCCCGAACTGGAGCCCGGGCACACCTCGCCCAACATGGGACCGCAGCGTCTGATCGACCCACCGGACCAGTTTGTCCACGATAAGGATGTGCTCGACCTCGGGCGGCCTGTGACGGTGATGCTGACTCCCGGCCACACCGAGGGCGGAATCAGTCTGCGCGACGATGCTCACCGGTTGATCATCACCGGTGACCAGATTCTGCCACACATGCACGCCGGGATCGGGCTCGACTACGACCCGACCAGCGATCCGATCGGCGACTATCTGGAGGCCTGTGGACGCATGGCCATGTACGACGGTTACGAGACACTGCCGGGGCACGGTTTCGGCTTCCGCAAGCTCGGGCTCAGGCTCGTCCAGACCACCAACCATCACCTGCGGCGCTCCCGTCAGGTGGCCGAGGCCCTGGCCACCTATCCGAATGACTCAGTTTGGACGCTGGCCTCCCGGCTGTCGTGGAGCTACGGCTTCGAAAATCTCGAAGGTTACTTCCTGAATTCGGCCCTCCAACAAACCGCCATGCATCGGACTTTCGTCCGCAACACCGCCCGTTCGGCACCCTGGCTTGCCGTTACAGACACCTCGTCGCTACTCCTACCCCTGGCTGGAGACTCTGAAGCGACCAACCGGACCGACAACTAACAAGGAGAATAAACATGGATACTAGCGAACTGAACGACCTGCGTTCCATGGTGCGCCGTCGCCTCGACGTCAGCTGGGGGCCGGCGACATCCGCCGATTCCGCCGACATCGCTGCCCTGTGGCAGGTCGCCGCAGAAGACGGGCTCTTCCAACTGGCAGACCTGGACGCAGCGGACGGCTTGATCACCGCCATGTCCGAACTCGGCCGGGTCGCCTGTCCACTCCCACTGGCGGACGGTTTCGCAGCCTGTCTGCTCTTCGGCGAGGGCTCCGAAGTGTCCGAAGGCGTCGCGGGTGGCGACCTGTGCGTCAGCTTCGCCGCCAACCCCTCCGCCGATCAGGCGGACGCTGTCGAGGTGGCCGACGCGGCAACCCATGTCCTGATCATCCCGGCCGCAGGCGGAACCGCCGAATTGCGGCCGATTCTCCGCCGCGAAGCCACCCCGGGCTTGGCCCGGCCAAGCTGGAGTGCGGTCGAGTTCGGCCCGGCTTCGCACTCCATCAAGGTGGACGCTGCCACTGCCGACAAGGCGTTGGTCGTTCTGCGACTGGCCTTGTCAGCGCGAGCTCTCGCGGCAGCGACCGTGACCCACGAACTCGCCATCGAACACGCCAAGACCCGCATCCAGTTCGGCCAGCCGATCGGTTCCTTCGGCGCGGTCCAGCAGCGTACTGCCACCTGCCAGATCGACGTCAGCGGGGGCGAGGCGCTGATCGCCCGGGCGCTCGCGGCCTACGCCGACTCCAACGACGACTGGATGCTGGCCGCCGAACTGGCGACAACCTTCATCGCCGGTGCTGCCCGCCGGGTCCAACTCGGCGCGCACCACACCCTCGCGGCCAGCGGATACTTCGACGAGCATGTGGGACCGTGGCTGTTCCGCCGCATCCATGCCGATGTCGTCCGCGCGGCGTCGATCACCCGGACTGCGGGATCTGTCGCCGACGTACTGGTCGAGACGGCCCAAGGTCTGCCGCAATTCGCACTCGACGAGACCGGTGAAGCTTTCCGCACAGAAGTACGGGCGATGATCGACCAGGTTCGGCACCCGGACGGCAGCTTCGTCACCGACGAAGTGACCCAGGCCATCGTGAGCCATGGCTGGCTCGGCTTCGGCTGGCCGGAACGCTACGGCGGACGCGGGGCCAGCTTCTCCGAGCAGGTGGTCCTACACGACGAGTTGGTCTACAACCGTACCGACGGCGAGATTGCGCTCGGGTCGGTCATGCTGCTCGGCAACTCCATCCTCACCCACGGCACCGACGAGCAGAAAGACAAATTCCTGCCCATCGTGAGGCGCGGGGAGATGGTGTTCTGTCTGGGCTATTCCGAGCCAGAGGTCGGCTCCGACCTGGCGTCGGTGCGCACCCGTGCAGTACGCGATGGCGACGACTGGGTGATCGACGGCCAGAAGATTTGGACCACTGGCGGTCACACCGCCAACTACATCTGGCTGGCCACCCGTACTGATCCCGAGGCCAAGCCACGTCACGCCGGAATCACGGTCTTCCTGGTGCCGATGGACACTCCCGGCATCTCCGTCCAGCCGATGACAGCCTTGTCAGGCGGGATTTCGACCATCACCTTCCTCGACCAGGTCCGGGTTCCCGACTCCGCCCGGGTCGGCCCGGTCAACGGCGGCTGGAAAGTCATCACCGACGCTCTCGCCGGAGAGCGGGTCTTGATGGGCGGGATCGCCAACCAGCTCCACAGACAACTAGACGATGTCCTTGCCTTCGTCAGGACTGATCCCACGACAGTGGTGGGCCCGCGCGGATCCGCATCCCGCGAGCGACTGGGCGACCTGGCCGCCACCCTTCAGGCCTTGCGAGCGCTGGTGGCCTCGGCCATCGGGGCCACAGCCCAGGGCAGCGGAGCGCGATTCGAAGCACCCATGGCAGGCGTCCTCGGCGGAGAACTGTCCGAAACCTTCGGCGAAACGATGCTCGACATCCTCGGTCCCGTCGCGACCCTCCAAGACCCCTCGGTCCCCGGCGGCGGAGAGTTGGAACACAGCCTCAGGCTGTCGATCATGTACGTCGTCGGTGGCGGCACCAACGACATCCAGCGAGGACTGATCGCCCGCGGCCTCGGACTACCCCGCTGACAAGGGTCAGCGCTAGATTTCGATTAACTCAGGGTGAACGAGTTGATCATCGACTGGTAGTCGTTCTGCAAAGAGTTGTAGTCGGATTGTCCTGCCAGACATTGGATCTCGTACACCGTCGAGCCGTCGAAGAGATAGACCGACCGCTGCAAGTACCCATCGGAGACGTCCGAGAACTCCCAGCCCTCATAGGAGCCCACGTTGGCCGACGTGACATCGGAGATCTGATCGCCGGGATAGGCGCTCTTCTTGTCCTGCTGGACTGACGTGACATAGTCCTGTGGACTTCCGGTGAAGTACGAGATGTCGGTCGTGAAGATGATGATGACAGAACTTCCGTTGCTGAATGCCGGAACGCTGTAGTTGTGGTTGGCGGTCCACCCGTTCGCCGGTTCGATGCTCGGGGACAGCGCCGGTTTGGCCGGCGTCGTCGCAGTCCCACTGGTGTCCGACGCAGACGGCCGGGAATTCACCTGTCCGGGTTTCTTGGTGATGGTGATGATGTACCCATTCGTGTCGTACGAGATACCCACGACCACTTCCTGACCGGCATCGACCGAAGCCCGGTAGAACCCGCCCTTCCCGACCGGCCCGGTGAAATTGGAATCCGGCATCGTCGTGAAATTATCCTTGTTATGCAGATAGAAGGCGTACTGCAACATCTCGGAATTCTGACCGCCCCCGGGAACCTCGTACGTGATGGTCTGGGTGGTCACCCCAGACGACGTCGACGACGAAAACTTGCTGACTGTCCGTTCCTGGCCCAGGACGAATTTGACCGACGGCACTTTGTCGGCGCCGATCGTGTAGTAGTCCACCGTGCCCGCGCGACTCGTCGCCGCGCTCTGGGAGGCGATGATCCCAGTCGGAATCGCAACCGCCGCCGCAACAACCACAACCCCGGCGGCCACCAGCCACCCCCACCGGCGCTTCTTCTTCGGTGGTACGCAGTCACTGTCCGCACTCGACGAACCCCCACCAGTACGGGAGTTCGGCGCCGCGGAAGAACCTACCTTGTCACCAGTGTCTTTATTGTCCGTGTTGTCCGTGTCAACTTCATTGTCCGTGTCAACTTCATTGTCCGTGTCAACTTCATTGTCCGCATCAACGTCATTGTCCGCATCATCGTCGTTATCCGTGTCAACGTCATTGTCCGTATCGTCGTCCCTGCCCGGACTGGCCTCGCTGTCCACATCGTCCACGCGGTCCGCCCAGTCAGCATCATCCGGGTTCTTCACATCGTCTGTGTCGTCGGCGTCGACTACCTTCCCTAATGCATCTTTGCTGTCTGGGCTGTCTGCGTCGTGCACGCCGCCTGCCTTCTCTGTGTCGTGCAAGGACGCTGCATGCATCCGGTCCCTGGCCGCCGACGCTCGAAGACTTGCTCTCAGCGACACCGACAGTTTCGCATCCGGCTCTGGTTGGGCGTCCGCACCCGACTCTGGCTGCGTATCCGTGTCCGGCTCCGCCTCCGCTTCTGGTTGCGCATCCGTGTCTGGCTCATCCTCCGACTCTGGCTGAATGTCCGCATCTGACTCCACTGCCGATTCCACGTCCGTTACTTGTACGGATTTCTTATCCTGCGACGACTCCTGGGCGGACTCTTCCACAGCCTTCCGCCGATTCCAGGGCGCGATCGGGACCGGCCTCATCCAGAACTCTGTCGTCGCTGGTGACGACTGTGCCGCAGCTTCCCCGTCTTCGGTTGACTCATCCTGCCCCTGCTCCACCTCGTCATGGAGCGCCGACTCCACAGTGCTCGGTGCCGATGCCGGTCCACGCCCGGCAAACTCACCCTGTGCGTGCTCCACCTCATCATGGACCGCTGTTTCTGCAGTAGTGGGTACCGAAGCCCGCCCACGCCCGGCAAACTCATCCTGTGGGTGCTCTCCCTCATCATGAACCACCGACTCTGCAGTACTCGGTGCCGAAGCCCGCCTGTCCTCGGTTGACTCGTCCTCCTCCTGCTCCACTTCATCATGGACCGCCGACTCGACAGTACTCGGCACCGAAGCCCCCCTGTCCTCGGTTGACTCGTCCTCCTCCTGCTCCACCTCATCATGGACCGCCGACTCGACGGTACTCGGTGCCGCAGCCCGCCCACGTCCGGCAAACTCATCCTGTTCCTGTTCTACCTCGTCATGCACCGTCGGCTCGGTAGTGGACTCATCTGAAGACATCACGCTGAGCGCAGACTCATCCTGCTCGGCATCCACCTCTTCTTCCTCGGGCACAACGGTTTCGGGCTGAACCGAAGGCTCCCCGTCCTCAGCAGTCGTGACCAAGACCTCCTCCAGATCCTCTTCCAGATCCTCTTCCTCCGCGACTGTGGCAGCACTGACTTGCGGCGGTTCGGGTGTCGTCGGTGCGGCTGACTTCTTACGGCCAAACAAGCGCGCCCACCACTTCTTCGGGGTCGCCTCAGCCACCGCCTGAGGAGCGGCAACCGGCGTGACCGGAGGCACAACCTCCGCGGATGCCTCCGCTGCTGCCTCAGCCTCAGCCTCCGCCTGCTCCTGCTCCGCATCTTCTGCCCCGTCAACACCAAAGTCCTCGGACGATTCCTCGCCAGCATCCTCCACCCGGTCCTGGGTGTCCTCATTCATCTCATCATCAGCATCCCCTGCCGACTCCCCATCAACGTCCTCCACCCGATCCTGGGTATCCTCATCCACCTCATCATCAACATCCCCCACCGACTCCTCGTCAGCGTCCTCTTCAACGTCCTCCACCCGATCCTGCGTATCCTCATCCACCTCATCATCAACATCCCCCGCCAACTCCTCGTCAGCGTCCTCTTCAACGTCCTCCACCCGATCCTGCGTATCCTCATCCACCTCATCATCAACATCCTCCGCCGATTCCTCGTCGGCGGTGCCAGTCTCCCCCTGCTCCTGCTGCGAATCCTCCGTCACGTCGACACTCGTGTCTTCCGACACCGACTCTTGCGCGTCCGCTGTCGCATCAGCGTCACCGTCTGGCGACGAGACGATCGTGGACCCATCGGGCGATTCCGAACCGAGGGTGGATTCCGCCTGGTCCTGACTGGTACGCGCATCCCCCTTGGACACGGCGACTCCATCCGCCGTGGACCCGGCCCCAGCATCATCCTTCGATCCAGCACCCGCGTCACCACGAGAATCATTGTCTGGTGAAGGAACAGCGGATGCCGTACCGAATCCCCTTCTGTCCCTGAAAGAGCGCGCGTGGACCAACTTCGGACCTGAGTCAGCCACCTGCGGTTGCGAGTCCGATGTACGGGACGAATCACCCGGCGCTGAACCTTCACCTGCCATCTGTTCGGACGACTCCCCATCAGAAGCTTCTGGCTGCCCAGACTCGTCGCCCGGTAACGATTCGGCCGAGACCTGATCCGACGATTCCCCGTCATCCAACGACTCGGCCTGCTTGGCAATCGAGTCTGTTCCATCCTTCAGTTCCGTACTGGAAGTCTGATCAGCATCACCATCCAACGACGCTGGATGTGACTCCGTAGACAATCTTCTGCTCCGGAAAGTACGCGTTGGCCCTTTCTTGGGGGTGATGTCCGAGACCTCCTGCCCTTCGGCGTCACCAGCCACTGGACTCTCCATGTCAGGCGCCTGCCCCGGGCCACCCTCCGGCGAAGATTCACCCACCACCGGTTCCGACGCTGCTCCACCTAGAGCAGCCTGTGCCTGCTTCGACTGGCCGTCCTCGTCCGAGGCGGTTGCCTGATTCACGGCCTTGACCGGCTCCAGTTTTTGACCACACCTGGCACAGTCGGTATTGGAATCTTGGTTCTTTGCCCCGCAGGACGGGCATGTTGTCGCCATGGTGTCACCTCGTCGTCTCGTGTGGGAACCCACGCCCCCTTTGCTCAGTCTACTCAGCGGCTTACGACAACTGAGTGCTTCACAAATTGCGGAATGACTTCATGGTATTTCAGCAGGCCCCTGAGCGGCGAGACAGGGATTCGAACCCTGGAGGCTGTTACACCTGGCCGCTTTCAAGGCGGCTGCACTAGACCACTATGCGATCTCGCCAGTGCGTACACATCTTATCCCGAATCCGAATTCATGGTCACTTCACGACGGACCAGCGGGGAGGGCTGTGGCGGCACGCTCATTGTTGCGTGTCAGTCGCGTCCGTACAAGTCGCGTGTGTAGACCTTGTCGACTACATCAGCCAAATCAGCGGATCGTCTGTTCGTGATGATCAAGTCGGCACGGTGTTTGAACTGGTCCAGGTCCGCGACGACCTCACACCCGGCCACGCTTGGCTCACTGACCGTGGGTTCGTAGACGATCACTGTCGCACCTGCGGTACGCAAGCGCTCAATCACCCCAAACACTGACGACGATCGGAAGTTGTCCGAGCCCGCCTTCATAATCAACCGATGAACCCCCACCACCGATGCACCACGAGACAACACATCTGCCGCGATGACCGACTGCCTGGTTTCATTCGCCCGTACCACCGCGGAAATCAAATCCTGCGGAATCCCCTCGTAGGTCGCCTCCAACTGCTTGGTGTCCTTCGGCAGGCAATACCCCCCATACCCGAACGAAGGATTGTTGTAAAAATCCCCAATCCGCGGATCCAACCCAATCCCGGCGATCACCGCACCCGCATCCAAACCCTGCGACAGGGCAAACGTGTCGACCTCATTGAAATACGCCACCCTCAACGCCAAGTACGAATTCGCGAACAACTTCACCGCCTCGGCCTCCCGCGACCCCGTCACCACTACCGCAACCTGGTCCCCACACGCGCACACACTGGTCAACAATCGAGCAAATCCCTGCCCCAGTTCCCCGCGATCCCCCACGACCACCCGCGACGGGTACAAGCAATCATGCACAGCATGACCCTCCCGCAGAAACTCCGGCACAAACACAATCCGATCCGACCCCAACCGTATCCTCAACCCCTCGGTAAACCCCACGGGAACAGTCGAACGTACCACCACCGAGACCCTCGGATCCACCGACAATGCCACCTGGGCACACTCCTCCACCGACGAGGTGTCAAAACGCCCCGACACCGGGTCATAATCAGTCGGAGTCGCCACCACCACCCAATCAGCCCCCGCCACAACATCCGCCAACACCGCCGACGCCGACAACGACACCTCCGCCATCACCGACACCGCCTCAACCTCCTCCAACACCGACTCCCCACGCTTGATCCGGTCCACCTTCCCCGCATCCACGTCCACCACAACCACGTCACACCCACCCCGCGCCAACACCAACGCATTCGAAAACCCCACAAAACCAGCACCCACCACCACAACACGCATTCCCATCACTCCTCACATTGACACCAGAGCTAACCAGCGATCGGTGGATTCAGGCGAACCCGAATTCAGGCTAACAGCATACGACGACGCTCCACGGGGGCCGACCACGCTTGGTAAAATAGAACCATGTACGAGCAAGTCAACGTCCACCAAGCCAAGGCTAATTTGTCGCGTCTCTT
>WRFP01000021.1 GCA_009778725.1 Propionibacteriaceae bacterium | reverse complement strand
GCTGGACCGGATCGCCGACGAGTACGCGGCCGGCCACCTCGTGACCCTGCTCGAAGCCGGCTCCATCGCGGCAGGGTTGGCCGATTGCCAGCAGGCCTGGCGCTCGGTGGTGGCCACAGCGGTGAGGATCGGGGTTCCGGTCCCTGGTTTCGCGTCGGCCTTGTCGTACTACGACCAGGTACGCGCCCGGCGAGTCAACGCCGCGCTGACCCAGGGCCTGCGGGACTTCTTCGGGGCCCACACCTACCGCCGGATCGACGAACCCGGCAGCTTCCACACCTTGTGGAGCGGCGACCGGACGGAAGTGAAGATCTCCGACTGAGATCCGAAATTCAGCTGTTTCGCCCCCATGGCTCCAGTCCGGGTTCGCAAGTCTGAGGTTCAAGAGGTGGCACAGGGTACTTCAGCGACCTGATCTGCCAGGCTAGGATAACCCCATGATCGTCGGCTTCTGGGCTTGGTTATTTCTGGCTGTGCTGGCCGTGATCGTGGGTATCTCCAAAACGTCGATTGCGGGGTTGGCGGCATTGTCCGTGGCCGGTTTCGCGCTGGTCTTGCCGGCGAAAGAGTCCACGGCGGCCATCCTGCTGCTGCTGATCTGCGGGGATATCGTGGCGGTGAGGACCTACCACAAGCATGCCGACTGGAACCAGTTGAAGAAGCTGTTGCCCGCTGTCGTCCCGGGGATTGTCATCGGCGCGGTCTTCATGGCCTTCGTCACCAACGAAGTCCTGATCTTGACAGTGGCCATCGCGCTCCTGGTCGCCGTGAGCCTCCAAATCGGGTTGCGCGTGCACGACAAGGCCGTCCTCAAACGTGCTGCCAGCCAACCTGCCACCGACGCCGCAGAGTCCTCGGCCGGCCTCTCCCCCGACTCCATGACCGGTTCTGGGGCCCCGGACACCAGCCCGGCCAAGAAACCCTCACCCGCACCTGCCATCGCAGCCGGGGTGGCAGCCGGTTTCACCACCATGGTGGCCAACGCCGCCGGTGCCGTCATGAGCCTCTACCTGCTGGCCATCAAGGCGGACAAAGCTCGCTTCGTCGGTACGGGGGCATGGTTCTTCTTCCTTGTCAACGTGACCAAAGTACCGTTCTCCATCGGCCTGGGCCTGATCCACCTCCACACCCTCGTGATGCTGGTCACCCTCATCCCCTTCGTGCTCGTGGGCACCTGGCTGGGCCGCAAGCTCCTCACCAAACTCAAGCAAGAATCCTTCGAGCAACTGACAATTGGCGCATCGGCACTCTCGGCGGTCGTCCTGCTCCTCAAGGGGATTCTCTAGGGCGGATCACGGCTTCCGAACCGGCGCTCCGGCCCGTACTGGCGCTGCCTCAGGTCAACAAGTACGTCGCCAGGCTGTCGCGCAACTCGTCGGTCAACGGTGTGGGATGCCCGGAAATGTCCGCGAAAACCGCCACGGCCGCTGCCCGCGCACAGGTAATGTCCGTGGTGGGATCGTCGACCTGCGAGGAGAACGTCACCGAACTGCGCCCCATGCGCGCGATGCCAGTCCGTATAATGTACGGCTCTTTTCGGAAGTGGATCGGGTTCAAATACCAGGCGTCCTGGCGGGCCAGGAACCACATGTAGTCAGGCGCAGCCGCGTCGCTGGTGCCGACCAGCGGAGCCGCCGTGAAGGTGATCCGCCCCTCTTGGACATAGTCGAAGATCAGCGCGTTGTTGACGTGGCGATAGGCGTCCAGATCGGTCCACCGCACCCTCATCTGGGACACCTTGGCCCGCTCGGTCATGTCGGCCCACACCAGGTCGCGCAGCGGTTCGGCTGAGTGGAGCAGCGAAGCGAACACGGTATGGGCTTCGTCGGGTAGCGGACGGCGAGTACGGGCGGGAACGTCGTAGCCGCTCACGATCGTCCGGGCCACCGCGACGAGACGGTCCGCCTGATACAACTCGTAGGCCAGAGTCACCGAGTCGGTGTCCAGCCCGCACACACCGATCTCAACGTCCAGCGGCTCCTGGGAGAAGAAGACCGGCGCCCGGTATTCGATCTGGTTGCTGACAACGGCGAAGCCCTCGCGCAGCAGGTCCTCGATGTGCAACTCGTACAAGAAATCTGCCCGCGCGTCCTGAAGGTAGTCGATGTACCGGGCGTTGTTGACATGGCCTTGCGCATCGAGATCACCCCAACGCAAAGGGACTTCAACTCTCACGAGTCGTCTCCTCGACATCATCGAACAATGACTCCACAATCTCGGCGTGAGAAGCGATGACACGCGCGCGTTTGATCTTCATGCTCTCCGTCACGCCCCCGGATTCGACCGTCAGCTCATGGTCCAAGATGGCGTACTGCTTGATGGTTTCCCACTTTTCCAGATGGGTGTTGGCCTTGGCCACCAACCGGTCGAGCGAGTGGCGGATTTCCGGCAACTGGGTCAGTTCCTCGTACGACTCGTGCTGATGGCCATGGTTCTTGCCCCACTTCATCAACAGGTCGGGGTCCATCACCAGCAGCGCTCCGACGTACTTGTGGCCGTCCCCGACGGCGATCGCCTGACAGATGTACGGCACATTGGCCATCAGTGCGGCTTCGACCTTCGTGGGAGCAATGTACTTGCCGCCGGAAGTCTTCATCAGATCCTTCTTGCGGTCGGTCACGAACAATAGACCCTGTTCGTCCAGATAGCCGATATCGCCGGTGTGGAACCATTTCTCCTCGTCGATGGCCTCGGCTGTGGCTTCGGGATTCTTATGGTAGCCGTCCATGACGACCGGCCCGCGGAACAAGATCTCACCATCGTCGGCAATCTTAGTTTCGAGCCCCGGGATGGTGTTCCCCACGCAGCCGAAAACAGGGCGGTGATAGTGGTTGACGGCGTCCACGGTCGCCACCTCGGTCATGCCGTACCCCTCGACGACGATGATGCCCGCCGCGTAGAACCACTTCTGGACCTGGGGGCTCAGTTTGGCCGCCCCCGAGATCATGAACCGGATATTGCCGCCCATCTTCTCGCGCAGCTTAGAGAAGACCAGTTTGTCGGCGGCTCTGTGGCGCAGCGCCAGGATGGGCGGCAGTTCTTCGCCCTTCAAGCGGTACGGAATCGCCTTGAAACCAACCGAAAATGCCCAATGGGCGATGATGCCCTTGATCCCATGGGAGGTCTCTCCGGTCAGGACGGCCACGCGTACCTTCTCGAAAATCCGCGGCACCCCACACATGAACGACGGCTTGACGATCCCCAGATTCTCGGTGATCCGGTCGATGCGCCCGTCGATCGCCGTACGGAATCCGTACTTGACCTGGAAGGCCATCATCGACTTGCCGAACGAGTGCGACAGCGGCAGCCACAGGTAGGCCAGCAGGTCCGATGTGACCAGGTCCATCAGTTCGACCGACTCCGCCAGGTACGTCCACGCCGCGTGCTTCAGCCTGACTCCTTTGGGGCGCCCGGTGGTTCCCGAGGTGTAGATCAGCGTCGCCAGGTTGTCCCGGGTGGTGGCCGCCACGCGGTCGCTCACACACTGAGGATGGGCCTCCAAGTAGTCGCGCCCCTCGTGCAGGAAGTCCTCCCAGGAAACGATATGGCCCCCGTCGGATTCACCGTCCATGACAATGATGACCTTGATGTCCTGGTCCAGTTGGTCGTACGCGGTGACCTTGACGACCTGGCTCATGTCCTCGGCGACGACCACATGCGAGTCGGAATCCGACAAGATGAAACGCACGTCTTCGCTCTTGGTGTTCGGATAAACTGTCGTTGTCGCGCACCCTGCCAACGCGATCCCATAGTCGGCCAGCGCCCATTCGATCCGGGTCGTGGCGATGATGCCGACCCGTTCCTCTTGGACCATGCCGCGGGCCAGCAGGCCGGCGGCGAACGCCGTGGACAGTTCACCGACCTGGGACCACGACAGTTCCTGCCAGACCTCCTGCTTGTCAGGATACATAAAAGCTTGGTCATCCGGAGCAATTCTGATCCGCTCCAAGAGCATGGCACCCAGCGATTGTGGGGACCTGGCGTCTATCTCGGCCTGTAATTCGGCCGTTCCAGCTGGTGTCTGCATGCGCTCTCCTTGGCTATGACTGAATCCACCGATTCAGGCGAAAGACCCTCTTGGCCAACGACCGTCGAGCGCCACACCCCCACGTCGGACGCCGGATGGATGTCGCCGTCCACTCAGTGATTCCCTGAGTCACTTTACACAACGACTCCAGGACCTGGATAGGTTTTCACAGGACAATCATTCACCAAGTCACCAGGCGTAATCGGCTATCGCCACCGGAGCAGAAAAACACCGCCGATCCATTCATGAAAAGATGAGACTTGTGACTGGTTCCGAACAGATACAAGATTTCCTGGCAGCCCTCGACGCCAGAACGGCTTCCTGCGTCGACTCGTCGACGCTGACCCGGGCACTGTACTCCTCGGACGCGTCGTTGTACCGCGTGGTACCCCAAGCTGTGGCCCGCCCGCGGGACCGCTGTGAAGTGGAGGCCATCCTCGCCGCTGCCCTCAGCGTCGAACTGCCGGTCACCGCCCGGGGCGCCGGGACCTCGTGCGCGGGCAATGCCGTCGGGGCCGGTCTCGTGATCGACCTGCGCCGCCACCTCAACCACATCCACTCCATCGACCTCCAGGCCCGTACTGCCGACGTCGACCCCGGCGTGGTCCAGGAGAGTCTGCAACGCGCCGCCAGCCCGCACCACTTGCGATTCGGCCCCGATCCGTCGACCTCCGCGCGCTGTACCATCGCGGGCATCGTGTCGAACAACGCCTGCGGACCCAGGGCTCTGGGGTACGGCATCGCGGCCACCAACCTGGTCGACGCCGACATCGTGACCGGTACGGGCGAGTCGCTCAGGCTGACCGACCTGGCGAAAGACCCCGACCACCGTGTGATGAAGCAGTTGTCCCGCCTGGTCGACGAGAACCTGGGCCCCATCCGGACTCAGTTCGGACGCTTCTCCCGGCAGGTGTCCGGCTACAGTCTGGAACATCTGTTGCCCGAGAAGGGCCGCGATATCGTGAAATTCTTCGCCGGCAGCGAAGGCACCTTGGGCGTGGCGACCCGCCTGACCGTACGCCTGGTGGAAGACCCCGCCCACACCGCGACGGTGGCCCTCGGCTACCCCACCATGGCCGACGCGGCTGACGCCGTCCCGGCACTACTGCCCTTTGGCCCGACCGCCGTCGAAGGCATGGACTCCCGCATCGTCGAGGTAGTACGCCGCGCCAAGGGCGACCAAGCCGTACCCGACCTGCCGCGCGGAGAAGGCTGGATGTTCATCGAATTGGGCGGATCAGACCCGGGCGAATTAGCATCGAGGGCAGCCGAACTCATCGCCCAGGCAGGCGCGCTCGAAGGATGGATCGTCGCCGATCCCGTCCAGGCGGCCCGGCTGTGGAAGATCCGCTCCGACGGCGCGGGACTGGCCGGAGTGAGCCTGGCCAAGCCGGCCTACGCCGGCTGGGAGGATGCCGCCGTGCCCCCGGACAAGCTCGGGACCTACCTGCGTCAGTTCGAAGAGTTGCTCGACACCTACGGCTTCCACACCTTGCCGTACGGTCATTTCGGCGAGGGGTGCGTCCACGCCCGGATCGATTTCCCGCTCACCGAACCGGGCGGGATCGCCCGTTACCGCAGCTTCGTGATGGACTCGGCCCGCCTGGTGGCCGGGTTCGGGGGGTCCCTGTCCGGCGAACACGGGGACGGGCGAGCCCGTTCCGACCTGCTGCCCCTGATGTACAGCCCCGCCGCCATCGCCTTGTTCTCCGCTGTCAAACAGGTTTTCGATCCCAACGCCCTGCTCAATCCGGGGGTCATCGCCGATCCGGAACCCCTCGACCAGAACATCCGGTACGCGGGCTTGGTGTCCAACCCGATCACCGGGGCCCATCCGGGGTTCTCCGCCCAGGTGCACCGCTGCACCGGCGTCGGGTCCTGTGTGGCCGCCCACCCGGCGGGCGTGATGTGCCCCTCCTACCAGGCCACCCACGAGGAGAAGGATTCCACCCGTGGCCGCGCGCGCATCCTGCAAGAGATGGTCAACGGCACCCTGGTGAGTGGCTGGGACTCCCCCGAGGTCGCGCAGGCCCTCGATCTCTGCCTGGCGTGCAAAGGGTGTTCGACTGACTGCCCGACAGGGGTGGACATCGCCTCGGCCAAGTCGTACGCCCTCAACCAGCGCTATCGCGGACATCTGCGGCCCCGCAGCCACTACTCCCTGGGCTGGCTACCCCGCTGGGGACGACTGGTGACCCGGTTCCACGTCGGCCCGCTGGTCAACGCGGTGCTGCGGCTGCCCGGGATCGGCCGGCTGGGGAAGACCGTCGCCTTCGTCGACCACCGACGCCCGTTGCCGCGCTTCTCATCGCGGTCGGCACGCTCGGCGATGGTCCAGTCCCAGACCAAGCTTCCACGTGCTTCGAACTCAAGCCCGGCCACCGGCAGTGCCCGCAAACCGGTGCTCGTCTGGGTCGACTCTTTCACCGACTGCTTCGAGGGAACTGCCCTTCCTGCTCTCGTAAAAATCCTTGTCAGTTCGGGATATGCCCCGCAGTTCCTGGAGCGTACGGCCTGCTGCGGACTCACCTGGATCACGACGGGCCAGCGCGATGGCGCAGCTCGCCAAATCCGTACTGCTCTGGACCAGTTGGCCCCCATCGCCGCCCAGGGCATCCCCATCGTCGCGATGGAGCCCAGCTGTCTGGCCGTGTGGCGCTCCGACGCGGCCGAGTTGGTCGACGATCCCAGGGTCGCCCTCGTGGCCCGGTCCATCCTCACCCTGGCCGAGTTGTTGACCCGCGACGAATCCTGGACCCCGCCCGACCTGAGCGGCCACCAGATTCTCGCACAGCCCCATTGCCACCACTCGTCCGTCCTCGGCTTCGACACGGACGCGGCCCTGCTCAAACGCGCCCACGCGGACCTGGTGATTCTTTCAGGATGCTGCGGCCTGGCCGGCAACTTCGGTGTGGAGGTCGGTCATTACGACACGTCCGTAGCCGTGGCCGAAACCCATCTCCTCCCGGCGCTGCGGGCTCATCCCCAGGCTCTCGTGCTGGCCGACGGTTTCTCGTGCCGCAAGCAGGTATCCGACCTGACCGATCGCGCCACCATGACCCTGGCCGAACTCTTGGCCGCCCACTTGCCCAGGTGAGTCGGCACCAGCCCAGCAGGCCGATGCTTCGGAACCCCCGGTGGAAACCCTCTCACTTCCTGGGTAGGGCACCTCGCCGATAGGGTCCGGCCATCGGATGCGGCGCGCCGAGAGCGGCGGCAGCCTGTTCGGGCCATCCCGGATTGCGCAGCGACTCACGCCCGATCATGACGGCGTCGGCCTGGCCAGAACGCAAGATCTGCTCCGCCTGGGTCGGTTCGGTGATCAAACCCACGGCGCTGGTGGGGATCTTGGCTTCCGTGCGCACCCGCTGGGCGAACGCGACCTGATAACCCGGCCCGACCGGGATGGGCGCCACCAGATTGCCCCCCGAGGAAACATCGATCAGATCGACTCCGTCGTCCCTCAACAGGCTCGCCAACCGTACGGTGTCGTCGACGCTCCATCCGTTCTCGACCCACTCGGTGGCAGACAGCCGCACGAAGAGCGGTTTGTTTTCGGGCCACACTTTGCGTACTGCCACGACCACCTCGCGTGTCAAGCGTGTCCGGCCGTCGAAGTCACCCCCGTAGCTGTCTGTCCGTGTGTTGCTCAGCGGCGACAGGAACTGATGCAGGAGGAAGCCGTGGGCCGCATGGACTTCGACCACGTCGAGCCCGGCCGCGTCGGCACGCAGCGCGGCGGCGGCGAACACTTCCGGCAGTCCGGCAACTTCAGCTGTCGTCAGGGCACGGGGAGCGGCCAGGCCGGGGAAAGGAGCTTCAGTCGGGCCGACAGTGGTGTACCCACCCTCCTCGATGGTCTGCGATCCCGGGGAAGGGTTGGGCTGTTCGGTCCAGGTCGATCCCTTGCGCCCGGCATGCCCCAACTGAACACCCAGGGCGGCACCGTAGTGGTGGACGAAGCCCGCCACCCGTTCGAACCCCGCGATCTGGGAGTCGTCCCACAAACCCAGGTCCTGAACCGTGATCCGGCCCTCCGGCTTCACCCCGGTGGCTTCCATGATCACCAACCCGAAACCCTGAGCCGCCCGGGAGCCATAGTGGACCAAACTCCAATCATTGGGCACCCCGTCGAAAGCGGTCACATTGTATTGGCACATGGGAGGCATCCACGCCCGGTTACGGACAGTCAGGCCCCGAAGAGTAAGCGGATCAAACAACATGGGTCAAGCTTAGCCTGGAACGCTTATAACTCAGTCCCTGGTCAGTCGCCGGTGTGTGCTGCGGTGAGGACGGGCTGCCTCTACCCCCAGCCGTTGTGTCTTGTTCTTTTCGTAGTCCTCGTAGTTTCCCTCGAACCAGAACCACCGCGACGGGTCGTCATCGTCGCCTTCCCAGGCGAGGATGTGCGTGGCCACCCGGTCCAGGAACCAGCGGTCATGGGACACGACCACCGCACAGCCCGGGAAATCGAGCAGGGCATCCTCCAGGGACTGCAAGGTCTCCACGTCAAGGTCATTGGTGGGCTCGTCGAGCAACAACACATTGCCCCCCTGCTTCAGGGTCAGAGCCAGATTGAGCCGGTTACGCTCTCCTCCCGACAGGACACCGGCCAGTTTCTGCTGGTCGGGACCCTTGAAGCCGAACGAGGCCACGTACGCCCGGCTCGGCATCTCGAAGTTGCCCACCTTGATGAAGTCGAGTTCATCTGAGACCACCTGCCACACGTTCTTGTCCGCCCCGATCCCCGAGCGGCCCTGGTCGACATAGCTGAACGAGACGGTCGACCCCACCTTGATCTTTCCCGCGTCGGGCGCCTCATCGCCGATCAGCATGGTGAACAATGTCGTCTTCCCCACCCCATTCGGCCCGATGACACCGACGATGCCAGCCCTCGGCAGCGAGAAGGACAGGTCACCGATCAGCACCCGGTCACCGAAACCCTTGTGCAGATGGTCGACTTCGATCACGTCGGACCCCAGCCGGGGACCGGCGGGAATATTGATCTCGGCCAGGTCGAGTTGCCTGTTGCGCTCCGCCTCGGTGGCCAACTCCTCGTACCTGGCCAAACGGGCTTTACTCTTAGCCTGGCGCGCCTTGGGATTGGACCGGACCCATTCCAGTTCCCTCTCCAAGATCTTCGCCCTCTTGGCGTCCTTCTTCCCCTCGATCGACAAACGCGCCCTCTTGGTCTCCAGATAGGTCGAGTAATTCCCCTCGTACGGATGGAGTTGCCCCCGGTCGACCTCGCAGATCCAACTAGCGACATTGTCCAAGAAGTACCGGTCATGGGTGACTGCCAGGACCGCACCCGGATAGCTCTTCAGATGGCCCTCCAACCAGCTCACCGATTCCGCGTCCAGGTGGTTGGTCGGCTCATCAAGCAACAATAGATCCGGCTGCTGCAGCAACAATTTACACAACGCCACCCGGCGCCTCTCGCCACCAGAGAGCACGTCAACATTCACGTCAGGTTCCGGACAACGCAGCGCATCCATCGCCTGCTCCAGTTGCGCATCGAGGTCCCAGGCCTGCCGGTGGTCGAGTTCGGCCTGAAGCTCCCCCATCTCCGCCAACAAGGCGTCGAAGTCTGCGTCAGGATCCGCCAGGCTGGCCGACACCTCGTTGAACCGGTTCAGGTGGGCCAAGGTGTCCTGCACAGCCTCCTGGATGTTCTCCAGAACAGTTTTCCCCGGGGTCAACGGAGGTTCCTGGAGGAGGATGCCGACCGAAGCATCCTTCGCCAGGACAACCTCTCCGTTGTTCGGCTTCTCCAGTCCGGCCATGAGGTTGAGCAGCGTCGACTTCCCGGCCCCATTCGGCCCGACGACGCCGATCTTGGCATCCGGGAAGAAAGACATGGTGACATGCTCGAAGATCACCTTCTCACCGAGCGCTTTACGAACATTGTGCATCGTGAGAATAAAGTCAGCCATGGGTCTCCTTGAGTCTTCGATCCGGGGCACCAGGCACCGGACTACCGACACATTATGCCAGGAACGTTGACCAGATGCCCGCGCGGCACCGTGCGCCAACCGGGCCGACCAGTCCGGACGGTTCCTCCTCCCACCCCAGGCTCTGGGCCAGGATGTCTTGGTCGACGTCCCTGTCATCGGTTCCACTCCTCGGGCCCCAAACTCCAGGCCGAAACCCAGGACCCTCCACCCCTCACACCGCAGCAGCCATCGCCTCCGGACTCAGCTCTGCGTCGTCCTCGTCGAAGACCTGCTCCATGATCACATCCTCTTCGTCTGACGGACCGTCCGGAACCGGTTCTGCTCCCGATGGCATCGACCCGTCGGGGGCGCGAACTGGCGAGCGTTTGAACACGGACACCCCACGTGTCAGATCATGGCCCACGGCCGCGGCCTCGATCACCATCTTCTCGTGTTGCACACCCTGGGCGTCAATCCAGGCCTGGGTGCGTACCTTGCCGTGGACGATGACGGGATCCCCCTTGTAGACGCTTCCCGCCACATGGTCAGCCAAACTCCGGTAGCAGACCACGTTCAACCACGTGGTCGCCTGGTCGACCCACCCATTGTCGGTTTTTATCCGAGGAGTCGTACCCACCCGGAAGCTGACGGTCGACACACCCGTCCTGGTTTGTTTCAATTCGATATTGTGACCAACGTACCCAGTCACAGTCATGGTTGATTCCATGATGCTCCTTCCTTACCACCACGACAGTGACATCAGCCTCGCCAGATCTGTCACCCGATCCGGAAACTGTGGATAAGTTGGCTGTTGTCCACAAGCTTGTGGACAACTCCTCACAAGGCGCAGTTTCACATTTAAATCAACAACACTGATAGATAGGTGAGACTCAGGACGTACTGAAAAAAGAACTACTACCCGCCTGAAGGCGACCAAGAAATGCGGCGACAAACAGTCGAAAACCTCGACCCATCACCGGTTTCACAAGGGACAGGACACCAAATCCAGCAACTGGGACAGGTGACGGGGAACCGACACCGCGTACATCTTCTGATCGGGATCGTTGCCGCGCATCAGCCCGGTCAGGGTCCGGCCGGGCCCCACTTCCGCGATCACCAGGTCGCCGGTGGAAGAATCGAACAACCGCTTCAGTCCTTCAGCCCACAGGACGGGGTGGCAGCATTGGTCGATGACATCCTCGACGATTTGCTCCGCGGTCGCCGCGACCTGCCCGGAGCAATTCATGATGATCGGACACAGCGGGTCGGACAGAGTCATCCCCCGCACGTATGCGGTGAACGCAGACTCCATCCCGACCATGACCGGGGTGTGGAAAGCATGGCTGACATTCAGCGGTGTCACGGAGGCTCCCGCGCGCTGGAAAAAAGGCACGGATGCTGTCAGATCGGAAATCTGGCCACCGACGACAATCTGCGAAGGGGCGTTGTACAGAGCAACCCACACCCGGCCGGCCAAGGAAGGCTCGTCGCACACGCTGCGCACGTCGTCGATCCCCAGCCCCGAGACGGCGTACAATCCCCCATGCTCCACAATCTGGCCCATCAGTCGGGCCCGTTCCATCACCAACCCCATGATGTCGCTCACACTCGCCGCCCCCGACGCGGCAATGGCGGAAAATTGTCCCACTGAATGACCCATGACCAGGTCGGGCCTCACCCCCCGATTGGTCAGCACCTGGCAGAAGGCCAGGTTCATGGCCGTCACGGCGACTTGGGTGTTCTCAGTACGGCGAAGCGTCTGCGCCGATCCGCGCAAGCACAGGTCACGCACATCCAATCCAGCGGCATCCGAGGCAGCGTCAAAGACCTCGGCCACCTGGGACTCGTAGCCTTTTAACAAGTTGAACATTCCGGGAACCTGTGTTCCCTGCCCCGGGAACAGGAAGGCGATCATCGCAGGTCCCCCGGGGGGCAATCCAGATCGTCATCGCAGTCGTTGCCGGCCAGCAGTTTGGCCAACTCGGGTCTGTACGCCCGGGGAATGTAGCCGGGGTGGTCTTCAAGCTTCGTCACTTGATTGATCCCGAACGCACGCATGTACTTCCCCACAGAGTCGAAGACGGCCGCGCTGTCTTCTGGGCCTATCTGGTACTTGGTCTTGAAAATGCGTCTGACGACCTTGTCAAAATCCTGTTCCCTCTCAACAAACATCTCTTTCAACTCTTCATCTGACAAGCGACGATACTTATTCTTGAAGACCAGGAAACGCGGGTCGAAACGGGGCGGCTTGCGGCGTCTTTGCTGCCTGGGAGTCGTGTATCCGAGGATCAGGACCGCAGCTGGAATGACGTACTCATCCAGGTCTAGCATCTTCACCACCTCATCGTGGTCGGAGTGAATGAGGCCGATATAACAACTGCCGATACCAATAGACTGAGCGGCCACCACGAGATTCTGAGCGGCATAGCAGGCGTCCTCATAGGCAAGCAGCATGTCCAGCATGATAGGTGGGCGCGGATCCAATCCGGCCAGTTCGTAGCAGTCGTACCAACGCCGACAATCAGCCAGGAAAACGAGTAGCCATGGAGCGCGAGCAATGAACTGCTGGTTCTGGCAGATCTTCGCCAATCTGGCCCGGGTAACAGGGTCCTCAACCTCAATGATGCTGTAAAGCATTTGTGTCCCACAGGTGGGTGCAGCAAAAGCACATTCCAACAGTTGAGCCTTGATTTCATCCGGAATTGGCTTATGCTCAAAGATTCGGATCGATTTGCGCTCCAGTAGCTCGTCGATCGTACTCATATTCGCCCCCTCTAGGGTGAGACGCTGTCATTGTAGGATCTCGGTCGCAATGCTATCCTGACTCAGCAGGTGGAAACAAGTCAGACACAGCGGTTTGTTTCATCCAAACGGGGTGTTCACCCCGCGCGCCTCAAACCATGATCCAAGGGGGATTCTATGCTTGATGTTTCGTCCAGCCATTCCGCTGTGCGCCAGTCCGCTGGCGTGTTTTTCCGCGGTGACACCATCTCATGTGTGCGTGGTACGCAGCGACTAGAGTACGTGTCACACCTCTTGTCGAAGTCCGTGGAATTCTCCGGAATCGACACATGTGTTGACTCATTGTTGCTCAACAACGATGGCATAATACTCGGGTTGGCGGTTGCCATTCTGCGAGAAGACCGTATTTATCTCGTAACCGAGGCCGAGCAAGCCTGGCATGATCTGGCCGCTGACGCGCAAGACGACTTCGACATCACCGTCGAATCCCTGCCTCACCGGGCCGTCCAGGTCGAGGGCCCACTGGCCTGGGCTGTGGTGCAGACCCTGATGGGCGACCACAACATCCAAGATGTCTTGCTGAACGAGTGTATCGACGCGACCATGGACGACGAGCCCGTCTGTCTGGCACGTGTCGGCACGACGGCAGAGTACGGCTACCTCGTCTTCTCCGACACCATCGATGTCCTGCCCACACTGGCGAAAAGAGCAAAAGCCGAAGGCGGGGGCGAAGTCGATCCGGATGTCGTCGACCGGCTCCGGCTGGAGGCGAGCTTCCCCGTCCTGCCCAGCCAGGGGGCAGACTGCACAGTGTTCGAAGCCGGCCTGGGCTGGCTGGTCACCCTGACCGACGAGGCGCACTACGTCGGCCGAGCCGCTCTCAGCGATGAGGCTCCCACCCGGCGTACCGTGGTGGCACGCTTCCCTGGTTGCGACTGCCCGCCGGTCGGCACCCCCGTTCTCGCGGATGGCGCCGAGGTCGGACATGTGCTCGTGTCCACCCACCGGGCAGGCCAAGACGACGGCCTCGCACTGCTCCTGATGGATGACCCCTTCGGCGTACCCGGCCTGGAATTCGAGATTGGCGGTATCACCGCTGAGACGATCTCGAGACCCACATTGACTCCCGAATCCTGGATCCAGCAGATAGGTGTACGCCAGTGAGAATCGCTGTCACCGGTTACGGAATGATCACTGCCGCCGGGCGCAATGCCGCCGAGAGTTGGCAGACTCTGACCAAACCCGAATGTCCTTTTATCGAGAACACGATCACGTCCGACGTGGCTGTGTACAACGTGCTGGGCGGCCAGGTGACCTCGCTGCCCTATCACCCCCGGGCCACCACTGACAGACTCAATGTGTTGTCGCGGATCGCCCTGCAGGAGGCTCTGGCCAGAGCAGGCCTGGACCACGACAATCCCTATGACCCGTCGCGACGGGCTTTGTCGCTGGGGACCTGTGTCAATGCGGCCCACCACGCCGACGCCTTCCATAAACAGTGGTTGCATGATGGCCTTGGCAAGGCCGATCACCTTCTGCTCCTCCAATATCCGATGAACACCACGGCCGACATCTTGGCCAACGTGGCCGACCTCAACGGCCCCCGTGTCGTCCATGCCAACGCCTGCTCCGCCGGTGCGACCGCCATCGGGAACGCTTACGAATATCTGCAAGACGACATGGCGGACATGGCGGTGGCAGGCGGTGTCGACGTTTTGTCCCACCTGTCCTACGCCGGTTTCTGCGGGTTGGGAGCCATCTCCCACATCTCCACCGCCCCGTACACACGCAGCGATGGCCTGACTCTGGGCGAGGGAGCCGGTTTCCTCATCTTGGAGAAGTACGACGTGGCTGTGGCGCGCGGTGCGACCATCTTCGCAGAGTTGCTGAGTTATGGGCTGTCTGCCGACGGCTACCACCCCACAGCCCCGGATCCCAGGGGGTACGGCATTCTGACGGCCATGACGACGGCCCTCGACCGGGCAGGGGTATCCGCCGACCAGATCGACTACATCAACGGGCACGGAACCGGAACTCAGGCTAATGACTCCTCAGAACTGAAGGTCGTCATGTCTTTGTTCAACGGCAAAGTTCCGATCACATCCACCAAGTCGATGATCGGGCACACTCTGGGAGCAGCGGGGGCCATCGAAGCGGCAGTGTGCGTGATGACGATTGAGAACCAGGTCATCCATCCCACCTATGTGCCGCCGGACGAGGGAGCCCAGGAGATGATGCGCAAGCGCATCGAAGAAGGTGCGGTCGACATCGTCCCCAACAAAGCCAGACCTACCAAGATCGACCTGGTGATGTCGAATTCCGTGGCCTTCGGCGGCAGCAACGCCAGCATCCTACTGGCCAAGGACCGCGGCGCGTTGCCTCCTGACAACGAGTTGCCTCCCCGAACAGTGTCGGTGACCGCTGTCAGCGCCCGTCTGGGAAGCGCCAAGGACTGCGATGAATTGCGGGCTGCCTTCCTCGAAGACCAGAATCTCTACCCCGGTTGGGTGACAGTGGAGACCGGTGAGACCTATCCACACGGCCACCCGGGCATCGAAAATCTCGGCGCCGGGGTCAATCCAAGGGTCATGCGCCGGGCCGATCCTCTCGGTAAGCTGTCGCTGGATGCCACGGCCGCTCTGTTCAAGAAACGCCAACTGTCACAGTCAGCCCGTTCTACTGTGGGCATCATCTTCGCCACGGCTTCGGGACCGGCGACCACGATTGAAGTCATCCAGAACTCGATGATCCTCAGGGGCGAATCTGACAGCCACTACTTCCCCAATACCGTCGTCAACGCGGCCGCCGGCCACGTGGCCATCGGCTTCGGCCTGCGCGGGCCCACCTCGACGATTTGCGACGGGGACACCTCGGGAGTGTCGGCCCTGCACCTGGCCCAAAGGCTCATCGAGACCCGGGCCTGTGACAGAATCCTGGTCATCGCAGCCGAGGAAGCCCCCGAGGGCCTCATCTCGGGTTACTCGCGCGTCCCCGGTTACCTGTCCACATCAACCCTCAGGCCCAATGAGAACTCCGGTGTTGTCCACAGCGGTGGGGCAGCTGCCGTCCTCCTCGAAGCAGACGACGTGGAAACCGAGCGCGTGCCTGGTGAAGCACGGGTCCTCGGCTACGGCTTCACCTCAGACTCCTCGGGGGTGAAAGGTCTGTTGCAGGACCCCACGGCCTGGACACGCTCCTACAACCTGGCTCTCGACCGAGCCGGCCTAACCGCCGATGATATCGATGTCGTCATTTCTGCGGCGATCGGACTGGACTACGCAGACCGTATCGAGGCCGAGGCGATCAAGCAACTAGGGTTGCGAGAGTCGGTTCCGGTGATCGCCCCGAGGGGAATCACCGGCGACACCCATAGCCCCGGACCGTTCCTGGCCTTCCTGATCGCAGACTGGCTGAAGTCCGGTGACACGCTGATGGTTCACGGGAAGCCCACGTCGGTCAAGATCGAACCCGGCCGGCCGCTGAGGGCCCTGGTGTCCTCGTTCTGCTTCGGCGGAAACTTCCAGAGCATGGTCATCGAAACCTGCGTTCCCGACTAAATCTGAACGTCGATGCCCACCTGGTCGCAGGTCATACCGGTACCGGGGCTTCCTGGCGCCGTGGCAGAGCCCTCATGGGACACAGTCATGCAAGCGCGTCCGTGGATTCTGGATGACACCGATGTGGTCCTGGAACACCGCGGGTCTCACACCGGCGAAGGCAGCGGACGACGCGTGCTGAGACACTGGGCTGATCACGTGAGGTGTTGTGACGCTCCTCAGATCGTCACCATCGCGGACGGCCGGTCACGCTGCCACACCTGCGGCACCTGGTATTCGGCCAGCCACTCCGGACCCTGGACGGCCGGCGCCCGGTCCGCCAGGCCGGTTGGCATCGACATTCAAGTACGCCGTGATCGCCCCGCAGCCATGCGCTGGCTGGCCCAGACCTGTTCGCTCACCCGCCCGACTCTGGCCCATTGGGTCGCGACTGAGGCCGTCCTCAAAGCCGCCGGTCAGGCCCACGGCCTCAGCTGGCTGACGAGTTTTCCCCTGCCGGACGACCTCCCCCAATCCTCCACCGTCGTCCTGCCGGGAACCGGCCCCGCCACAGTTGTGTGGGGCACCTGGGAGAACACCTACCTGGCCGTGGCAGTCATCCACAACAGCACGACCAGTCCAGTCGTCAACGACAGTACGACCGGTGCCGTCGCTAACAACAGTACGACCGTCGCCGCCGTCGATGACCGGACAACAAGTCCAGCCCTCAACGGCACCAGCACCGGTCCAGTCGTCGATGACCGTACCTTCAGGCAGTCACAGTCCCCGCGTGGGTGAGAACAGCTGACGGACGGCGGTCTCACGGTCGTCCATCACTGTCAGTTGCCAGGCATGACTGGCGGGAACCTGGGCAGCCACCGCCGTATTCGTGTGGGCACTGCCGAGCAGTTGAAGGACGATTGTCGATTGGACCCAGCGGACGAAGACCTCGTCATCACCCCCGGAAGCAGACGGTTCCACGACCAGCATGCGGCCATCGGCCAGTTCCAGGGCGACCGCATCGACTCCGCCGTACCAGTCGTGGCGGGCGTTGTCCACCGTCCACACGCGACTACCCAGCCGTACAACGGGGCACTGCGGCGAGGCGAGCTTGGGAACAACCGTGACCACCGCCTCATCTTCCCGACCGCAGCACTGCCCGGTCTCAGGGGTGGTGGAAGCGATTTCAGCTTGTCTCGTCGCACCGGAGTCAGGCCCATTGCGCGCCTCGGTGACGACAACTTCCAGGCACTGATCGGACACCGGTGTGACTGACCAGGTCCCCGGCACTCCCACAGTGTCCGAGAAGGCCCAGGCCTCGTCGTCCTCAGCCCATTCCACGCCGCGGTCCTCGTCCCATCTGGAGCCCAGGGAACAGCACCACAGTCCCACCCGCCGGGCGACCAGTTCCGCCTGAGCGACCGAGGACGGGTAGGGTCCCGACACGATGGTCTGCCCGGCCTGGCTCCACTCGATCACCCCGACCTGGGTGGCAATTCTCAGGTCGTGACCCCCGGCGCGCAGTCGGCAGCGGTCCGTATCGCCCTCCATGACCCATGACGCGATCCCGGGCGAACAGTCCAGGGATTCCTCGACTGATGGAAGCGCGTCCAGTCTTTCAGGGCTCTCCCGAGTGAAACCCCGTGCCGCCAAGGCTGGGTGGACCTCGGCTGGATCGACCAGCATGAGCCTGTAGGAAACCTCACCACCGGAAGTCTGGCCGACCAACTGAGGCAGGCTGCGGCCCTCGAAACGCGGCTTGGCCCTGGACCAGGTCATGATCACGCCGGTAACCTCGTCGGTCCAAGCCGACGCCGTGGCCGACTCGAACTCGCCATTGTTGGATGCCGCTTCCATGCCATGCCAGTCGCACGGCCACAAGCCCTGGAGGACCGGCCCGCCGACCCAGCGTCCGTCCACCTGGAGGGCATGCTCCGCCTTGCGCATGAAGCTCCACCCGCTGATGACGATTCGTCGGCTATCGGGCTGACAGGTCGACACCTCGATGCCCGCCGGAAGCTCGGGGCCAGGTACGAATCGAATAATCCGAACAATGTCATTGTTCCCGGTGATTTCCCACTGGTCCCCGCGATCCTGGACACTGACGGCCGACCCCCAACGCTGGAAGACAGATGGTGCTTCCATCCCCAAGACTGCAGGCCAGCGCTCCATGACCAGCGTGTGCCCATCCCTCACCAGGCGTAGAGTGCCATCGCCACCAAGGGTCAGCCGCACACCGCCGGTCATCGCCTTCTCGGCCAGAATCGTCTCCACGGCAGTCGAACCGAGGGCGTCGGCCCGTACTGAAACTTTGTCGGTCAGGTCCTCCAGCCAGGCCAACTCCGGTGGGATTGAGCCGGGTGGGTCGCTGGTCACCTCAACAATGTCGCCCGACACCAGGTCTAGGCTTGCCGTCATGGCAACACCTCTGACGGGCTGGGTGTCATAGTCGACGACGACGCGGCCCGCGCGATAGCTGACTCCCACATCCAGCGGAGCTCTGCCCGCCGACTTGGGAAGACGCGGAGGGCGGATCCGCCGTGACAGCACAGACGACAGATCGGATTGCGCGTCATCAGCCTTCGCCAACTGCCGCACCAGAGCAGGCAAGGGGAAATACATCGGAACGATCCCACGTTCGTCGGCCCTGGCCCGAGGATACGACCGGAACCCCGAGCGCACATCGATCGACAGGGTCGGCGTGGACCGGAAGGCCTCAATGCGCACAGTGTTGACATCGGGATTGGAGAAGACATCGACGAACACGGCGTTCATCAACTGCCCCGCCAAAGGAGTCATCCTGCTGGCCTGGTCAACGGCGAACAACAGCAGGAAGCGCTGAGACGGCGGGCAGTCGCGACGGTTCAGGCTGCCGCGGGCCAGCATGGCGCAGCCTTGAATACTGTCGCCGTTCGCACCCACGTACACCCGCTCGACACAGCGTTCTTCCAGGATGGCCAGCAGGCCCTTCGCGGTCAACTCATGACCGAACCGGACCAGAGGAAGACAGTTCTTGGTCATCATGGCCGCCAGGGCAGCCGCGTCCGAAGGGACGGCCTCACGCACCTCCATCAGGTGTCCGCCTATTCTTCGATCTGGCCCGCCACTGCGATGCTTCCTTCTGCCACGACACGGGACCCGACCTTGAGTACGCATTCGTACTCGCTCAGCGGCCCCAAACCAGCCCGACGGTGCACACTGATCCTCAGTTGATCTCCAGGGCGGACCATCTGCTTGAAGGAGAACTTGCGTACTCCTGCCAAGACTCCCATCCCGCGCGGTGTGCTCCCGTCGTCATCTTCCAAGCTGGCCAATTCCACCACACCAACGGTGTGGGCACAGGCCTCGATCAGCATCACCCCTGGATAGATCGCCCGGGTCGGAAAATGACCGGCGAAGACAGGATCTGAGATGGTGATGTTCTTCACACCGACGCCGCTGACACCTGGGACGATCTCCTCTACTCCATCCATCAGTACGAATGGAGGCCGATGCGGGAGACGCTCGCGCAATTCATCCGCGTCCAGGTGGGTTCTGGTCACACCGGCTCCACTTCCAAGCTGGCCTCCTGTTCGGATCGCATCCGGTCGACCAGGGCTGGATCGGTCATGACCCGATCAGTCAGTCGATTGATGGAACCGAAAGCAATCCGGTCATCGTCGCTGACCTGGACGGTGTAATCGTCATCGAGTAGCGTGACGACCTCCATCAGATCCAAAGAGTCCAATTCAAGGCCTCGTCCAACCAGCGGGGTGTCGAAGTCCACTAACTCGGGATTGTCTGGCAATTCCAGACCTTCGATAAGCCTGGCCCGGATTCGAGTCGACACGTCGAACCTCTCTTGAGCCTTCTCCTTGATAGACATTGTTGTCCTTTCTCAATCTTCATGAATATCAGCGAACATCGTTGCACCAGATCCCGCATTGCGATCCCGGATCTCATTTTCTGCCGCACATCGCCCACCCGATCTGCCTTATCAATAAATCCCCCAGTATCTTCGCGTTTGCGTTCTCTTCTGGGTACATCGGCATGTCTGCCGACCCCCGACGGGCACATACTCTGTTCTCACGCCGATGGTCCGTCATCGCACCCATCTGATGCCGCTTATTTCGCTGGTTCCTAGTGTAGCCTGAATATGCTGATCCATTGCTGCTTCGCGACACCAGTAATCGGTGAATTCAAGCTGAGCCCGGATGAGACGAATTACCAAAACATTCGCCTCACTCAGGTCATGTCCTATAATCCACCCAATCCGCCGTCGACTCCATATACCTGTCCTGTCACGTAGGACGACTTATCGCTGGCCAGGAAACCAATCACGCTGGCCACTTCCTCGGGAGTGCCCGCGCGGGCCATCGGGATGCGTTCCATGAGCAAGGCCCTGACACGGGAATCCATGCCGCGCGTCATGTCGGTGGAGATCAGGCCGGGAGCCACGGCGTTGACTCTCAGGTTGGATCGCGCGCCTTCCTGTGCCAGCACCCGGGCCAGCGCGTCCACACCGGCTTTGGCGGCAGCGTAATTGCACTGCCATAACCCGCCCCATCTGGCCGTCACCGAACTGACCAGGATGATCGAACCGCCCGTCTTGCGCATCGCCTTCATGCCTTCACGAGCCACATAGAAGACTCCGTTCAGGTTGACATCGATGACTGCGCGGAACTTTTCTCCGGTCATCACTTGGGCCAAGCCGTCGCGGGTGATGCCAGAATTGGCAACCACGACACGCATGGCGTTGGGATGGTCCTGCCTGATGGCGTGAAACCCCGCCCGTACTGCTTCCTCATCGGTGACGTCCACGATGTAGTCGTAGTACGCCGCACCCTGGGCCTGAACCAGTTCCTGGGTGGCACCCGGATCGCTGCGTCGCAAACCGGCGATGTCCAACCCCATGGCGGCCAACTCCACGGCGGCGGCTTGCCCGATCCCGCGCGAAGAGCCACTGATCACGGCTAGGGGCCTGAAACGTCCATCATCTGGGATACTTGTCACTTTATGCTCCGTCCTATTCGAATTGCTCCAAGGATTGTGAAGACCACGGTCATGCCCACCAGGTACGCCACGACCCACCACTTCTGTACGGTCACCGAATGGATCTGTAGATGAAAACCATAGAAGACCGACAGATTGTCTTGGACAGCGGGCACTCCCCCGCTGAGATTGTTGAGAGTGTCACCGGCCAGGGGATCACGCAAAAGCATAGCGGCCTGTGAGAAGGGAAGCATGTTAATTCCGTTGGCCACGCTGTCCGTCAGCGCGCCCATGGGCAGGTACGTACCGGCGAAGAACCCCAAGATGGTGCCGATGATGATGCCGACCGCGTTGGCCGCCGCGTGCGAGGGAGCCCAACTGCCCAGGAACAAGGAGAACGCGGTGAAG
>WRFP01000020.1 GCA_009778725.1 Propionibacteriaceae bacterium | reverse complement strand
TGTTCCGGGTTTCAATATCTTCGATGACGGCCGCTCCGTGGTTAGGATACACAACCGTTTCACCAATAGTGAATGACATAGCTCACTGACCCTTTCTGCCGGGTCAATTCTATCACGGGAGGAGGAGGGCATCGACCCTTCGTGATGTCACTTCTTGCCCTGGTTCTTCACCGCCTCGATCGATGCGGCGGCGGCTTCGGGATCCAGGTAACGCCCGCCAACGGTGAGCGGGGACAGATCGTCGTCCAGTTGGTAGAGCAGTGGAATGCCGGTTGGAATGTTCACTCCGGCAATTTCCTGGTCGGAAATCCCGTCCAGATGCTTCACCAGCGCGCGGATGCTGTTGCCATGTGCCGCCACCAATACGACCTTATGGTCGCGCAGATCGGGGATGAGGGCGTCATACCAGTACGGCAGGAAGCGCTCCAAGACGTCCTTCAGGCACTCTGTGCGAGGACGGGCGCTGAAGGGCAGTGAGGCATAGCGGGGATCATGGACCTGGGAGAACTCACTGTCGTCGGCCAACTCGGGTGGCGGGGTGTCGTACGAACGACGCCAGACCATGAACTGTTCTTCGCCGAACTCGTCGCGGATCTGTGTCTTGTTCTTGCCCTGGAGAGCACCGTAATGACGTTCGTTGAGCCTCCAGGAACGCCTGACCGGAATCCAGTGGCGGTCGCACCCGTCGAGGGCCAGGTACGCGGTGTGGATGGCCCGTCGCAACACAGATGTGTGCACCACATCCGGCAACAGTCCTTCCGCTGTGAGAAGCTCGGCCCCACGCTTGGCTTCGGCAACACCTTTGTCGTTGATATCCACGTCCACCCAACCGGTGAAGAGGTTTTTGGCATTCCATTCGGATTCGCCATGGCGCAAGAGAATCAGTGTGTACGTCATGTCTTCACTCTACCGCTTCAACCCGAATGCACCGATCGCTGAATCCGTGAATTGACCGTTTCGACGCGCTGGTTCTAGGACTTATGCCCGGTGACGGCGCTGCATTACTTCGAGACATTCCTGAGGCTGGTAGCACCGCAATAAACTAAGTGCATGACTCGTATTGCTGTTGTCACGGGGGCATCCTCCGGCATTGGGGCTGCCACGGCTCGGGCACTGTCCACCGACTACACGGTCTACTGTGCGGCCCGGCGTACTGACCGGATCGAAGCTGTGGCGCAACAGATCGGCGGGGTGGCGGTGTCCTGTGATGTGACCGACCCGGACCAGGTCGACCGGCTCGCTCAAATGGTTGGCGGACGCGTCGGCCTGCTGGTCAACAATGCCGGGGCAGCCTTGGGGCAAGATCCGCTGGCCGACGACGACCTGAGACGATGGTCGGCGATGTACGAGGTCAACGTGCTGGGCGCGGCTCGCGTCACCCAGGCGCTGCTGCCGGCGCTGCGGGCGGCGCAAGGCACTGTCGTGTTCATGAGTTCGACCGCCGCTGAGGCCGCCTACGAAGGCGGAGGCGGGTACTGCGGCGTGAAGTCGGCTGTCCGGTCGATGGCAGGCGCGCTCAGACTGGAATTGGCAGGCGAGCCTATCCGAGTTTGCGAAATTTCCCCGGGCATGGTCCGTACCGATGAATTCTCGCTGGTCCGGTTCTCCGGCGACGAGGCCCGGGCAGCCGCCGTCTACACCGGTGTCGCCGAGCCCTTGGTGGCGGAGGATGTCGCCGAGGCGATCGCCTGGATGGCCTCGCGCCCGCAGCACGTCAATATCGACCGCATGGTCATCCGGCCACGTGCGCAGGCAGCCAACCACAAGGTCTTCCGGGGCTGAGGGCTGTCGGCTGGGCGGACCCGGTCCGGACTAAGATGATGTCATGGACACTTTGATTGCTATCGTCACCGGGGCATCCTCGGGTATCGGGCATGAAGCAGCTCTGGCTCTGCGGGCAAGGGGGGTCACGGTGTACGCCGCAGCCCGTCGTCCCATGCAGGACCTCGAAGAGCGCGGGATCCGTACCCTCACCCTCGACGTCACCGACGAAGAATCCATGCGGGCTTGTGTGGCCGCCGTGGTACAACGCGAGGGACGCATCGACATCCTCGTCAACAACGCCGGGTACGGGTCGTACGGCGCGATCGAGGAAGTGCCGATCGCGGAAGCCCGGCGGCAATTCGAGGTCAATGTCTTCGGCGCGATGCGGATGACCCAACTCGTCATCGAGCACATGACCGGCCCGCACCGTGGCCGCATCGTCAACGTCTCATCGATGGGCGCCCACTTCGCCATGGCCTTGGGGGGCTGGTATCACGCGACCAAGTACGCACTGACTGCCTTGTCGGACGCGCTGCGCCAAGAGGTGTACCCCTTCGGCATCGACGTGGTCCTTGTCGAACCCGCCCTGATCCACACCGAGTGGCCGAAGGTCGCCGCCGAGCACCTGACCCGGGCAGCCGGATTGGGCAAGTACGCGGCCATCTCCCGCAGCTTCGCCGCCGGATTGGAGTTCGTCGGCCAGGGTTTCGGCGCCGACCCCGCGATTTTGGGCCGTGTGGTGGCCCTGGCTTCCACCACACCATATCCACGCACCAGATACCGCAAGGGCATGGGGGCCTGGAGTATGCCTCTGTTATTGTCGCTGACGCCAGACCGTGTCGTCGACGCCGGGATTCGCTTCTTCCTGGCCCATCTGGACACCATCCTCAACCTGGTGAGGACGACCACGCCTACTGACGACTGACGAGTCATTGCCGACTGACGAGTCATTGCCCCCACAGGGTCGCGGAGCAGCAATGGATCGGTGGATTCGGGTTCAGCCCGGATGCACCGATTGCTGGCGTAGCGAGCGACACTGTGGGGGTGCGATGGGTCGGCGGGTGGCGTGAGGGCAGACTGGACGTCTGTTGAGCGACACCCGACGAGCCAGCGTGCCGGCACAGGGTCGCGTAGTAGCCATGAATCGGTGCATCCGGGTTCAGGCTAATGGGGCTTGCGTCAGGGTCGCCGTCGCCGTGTGTGGTGCTCCCGAGCGGTCGGTCCAGGTGATCTGGACCTGATCGCCGGGCTTGTGAGTGGCCAGGATGGCTGTCAGACTGTCGGCATTTCCCACGGTTTTTCCATCGATTGCGGTGATCACCGAACCGGCGGTGATGCCGGCCTGCTCGGCGGGGCCGTCACCGATCAGGCCGACGACGTACACGTTGGATGCTCTGGAAGAGATTTGAACGCCGAGGGCTGCCGTACGCCCGAGAACAACGGTGTCTGTGGCCTCGCCGGCCAGCACCTTGTCTGCGACCTGGAGGACGGACGTGATCGGGATGGCGTACGACGTGGTGGAGCGGGTGTTGGTCGATCCGGCCACATTCATGCCGATGACCTCGTTGTCCGTGTCCAGCATCGCACCGCCGGAGTCACCCGGAACGAGCGCGGCGTTGACTTGGATGAGATTGGTCAAGGGCGACTGACTCCCGTCATCCTCGGTCACGGTGATGTTCTGGCCGACAGCGGTGATCTGGCCTGGCGCGGCTACCAGTTGACCACGGCCTTGCGCGTTTCCGACTGCTGTTATGTCGTCACCCACGCTGACCGGAGCACTGTCGGCGGTGATCGTCGTCAAGGCAGACGCGCCTTGAAGTTTCAGGACGGCCACATCAGTGGTGGCGTCGTACCCCAAAACATCGGCGGTGTACGTCTGACTTGTCGAAGGAACAGTCACCGTGACCGAGGTGGAGCCCGCGACGACGTGGTGGTTGGTCACAACGATGCCGTCAGAATCGATGACCATCCCTGTACCCGCCGCCGTCGCAGTGCCGAAATCAACTTCAGTATTGATCAGCACAAGGCCGGTCAACTGCTCTGAGGAAGCCAACGAAGTCGTCGAGGTGCCGGATGTACCTGTCGACGGTCCTTGGTTGACTCTGCCCCCTCCATAGGGTGAGCGGCCGCCAGGCCACCAACCGATGGGATTCGCTTGGGTGCCGGTGGACTGGGTGGGGGTTTGATGGGGCGCAGAGAAGGATAGACACGCCGCCAACACCACCGCACTGAGTGTGGCCAGAACCTTCGCAATCATGAGGACTCCTTGAAGTTGTCGTCTGCGCCTCAGTCTGGACAATTCCCTCTCAGAAATCACTCAGAGACTTGGGCGGTGACAAGGTGCTGTGTCGCCATTCCGATGTCACTCGCGCTGTACGTGACGCGGAGGTGAACCGTCACCATCGATATGACGAATATCAAGCTATCACTGCGCCAGGTGACTGCTGACGGTGCGACCAGGATCCGGATCGCAGTACGGAAGATCTCCGTCGCGTCAGGCGGTCACCGGGAGTGGCGGGACAACTGGTGGGCGCCGCTGTCGAGTATCTGATCGACGCGATCGCAGATCAGGCGGGTCACCTCGTCTTTGGGGGCGCGGCCGTTGACGACGAGGTAGCGGTCGGGGGCGGCGGCGGCCAGTGCGAGGAGGTGGCCGCGTACTCTTTCGTGGAAGTCGGCACCGCTGGCCTCGATACGGTCGTGGCCTCGTTTGGAGCCCACCCCCTCTTCGACCGAGACATCCATCAGGACCGTCAGGTCGGGAACCAGGTCTGCCACAGCCCACCAGGCGATCCTCGACACCTGGTCGATGCTGAGGACTCGTCCGGCTCCCTGATAGGCGATGGTGGAGTCGACATAGCGGTCGCAGATGACGACCATCTGAGCCTCAAGGGCGGGTTTGATGACATCCTCGACGTGTTGTGCCTTGTCAACGGCGTACAACAAGGTCTCTGCCCGAGGGGACACCGGTACGTCGGAATGCAGGACGATCTGGCGTACTGTCGCGCCCACCGAGGTGTCGCCCGGCTCGAAGGTGGTACGGACCGCGTACCCCTGGGATGTCAGGTACTGCGCCAACCGGGCGGACTGGGTGGACTTGCCCGCACCGTCGCCACCCTCGAAAACGATGAACAACCCGTCTGTTGTTGCGGTCATGTCCTGGTCCCTATCGAGCGGTCTTCTTCCGCACCGTCCGCTTCGGCGACGGCGGCTTGGCCCGTTTCTCGGCCAGCAGTTCGTAGGCCCGTTCGGCCGTCATGTCCTCCACCGATTCACCTCGGGGAATGGTCGCGTTGATGGTTCCGTCGGTGACGTAGGCCCCGAAGCGACCGTCCTTGATGGTCACCGGTCCGCCGCTGGCGGGGTCGGTGCCGAACTCGCGGACTGGCCCGGCGGCCTGACGCGAGCCTCGCACCGGAGCCGCGTCCAGCAGGGCCTTGGCCTCGTCGAGGGTGATCTCGAAGATGGCTTCCTCGCTGGGCAGGGGGCGGGTGACAGTGCCCTTCTTGATGTAGGGGCCGTAGCGGCCGTTCTGGGCGGTGACCGCGGTGCCGTCGAGTGTCCCCACCGTACGGGGCAGACTCAGCAACATTTCCGCCTGTTCGAGGTTGACGGCGTCGAGAGTCATGGACTTCAGCAGACTGCCCGTCCTCGGTTTGGCGGACTTCGGAGCATCTTCGGGGAGCACTTCGGTGACGTACGGGCCGTACCTGCCGTCCTTGGCAACCACGCGATAACCCGTGGCCGACGCGCATCCGAGCTCACGTTCCGTGGCGCTGGGGGCCTGGAGCAGGGCCAGAGCAGTCTCTTCAGTCAACTCGTCGGGGGGCATCTGATCCGAGATGGTCACCTTTTTGCCCAGCGCGTCCTCGACGTAGGGGCCGTACCGGCCGACGTGGACGACCAGACCCTGATCGCCTTCGATCTCGAAGGTCGACAGCTTGCGCGGATCGATTCCGCCCAGTTCGGTGGCGAGGGCCTGCAGTCCCCGGGCGGACGGCGTGCCGAAGTAGAAGCGGTTGAGGATGTCGAGCCGCTTGGCCCCGCCCTTGGCGATCTCGTCGAGGTCCTCTTCCATCGTGGCGGTGAACGCGTAGTCGACGAGTTGGGAGAATTGTTCCTCCAACAGCCGGGTCACGGCGAAGGCCAGCCAGGTCGGGACCAGAGCCGATCCCCTCTTGAACACGTAGTCGCGGGTGGTGATGGTACGGATGATGGAGGCGTACGTACTGGGACGGCCGATTTCCAGCTCTTCCAGCTTGGCGACCAGGCTCGGCTCGGTGTAGCGGGCCGGGGGCTTGGTCTCGTGGCCGGACGCGGTGACGTCCGTCACCGTCAGGCTGTGGCCCTTGCCCAGGTGAGGCAATCGAGCTTGTGCGTCGTCCTCGGATTCATCGGGGTCGTCGTGGGATTCGACATAGGCTTTCAGGAACCCGGGGAAGGTGACCGTACGACCGGATGCGACCAGGCGGGACCGGTCGCGTACCTGGCCGTCCACGTCCACCCCGGCGTGGGCGGCGTCGATGCGGATCGTCACAGACTCGCCTTCGGCGTCGGCCATCTGCGAGGCCAGGGTCCGCATCCAGATCAGTTGATACAGCTTGAGTTGGTCCCCTGCCAACCCCGATTCTTTGGGGGTACGAAACACCTCACCAGAAGGGCGGATGGCTTCGTGAGCCTCTTGGGCGTTCTTGACCTTGGAGGTGTAGACCCTCGGTTTGGCCGGAAGGTACTTGTCGCCGTACAGCTGTTTCACCTGGGTCCGGGCGGCTTGGACGGCCTGCTCGGACAGGATCACCGAATCTGTTCTCATATAGGTGATCCAGCCGGCCTCGTAGAGGTCCTGGGCCACTGACATGGCGCGTTGTGCGGTGAACCCGAGTTTGCGGCCCGCTTCCTGCTGCAGGGTGGTGGTCCGGAAGGGTGCGTACGGCCTTCGTGTGTACGGGCGGGCCTCCACTTCGCTGACCGTACAGGTGGCCGTTCGGATGGCGTCGGCCAGCAGTGAGGCCGACTCCTGGGTCAGCGCGATCAGACCGGAGGTCAGTTCTCCCTTCGAGGTGAAGTCGCGTCCCTGCGCCACCTTCGTGTCGCCGATCTGGGTCAGGCGTGCGGTGAACGTGCGCGGATCCGCCGACTGCCCAGCATCCAGGCTGACCGACAGATCCCAGTACGACGCACTGCGGAAGGCCATCCGCTCCTTCTCACGGTCCACGACCAGTCGCGTTGCCACCGATTGGACCCGGCCGGCCGACAGACGCGGCATGACTTTTTTCCACAGCACCGGCGAGACCTCATAGCCGTACAACCGATCCAGAATGCGGCGGGTCTCTTGCGCATCGACCAGGTCTGTGTCCAACTGTCGCGGATGGGCGACGGCTGCCTGGATGGCAGCGGGCGTGATCTCATGGAAGACCATGCGCTTGACGGGAACCTTGGGTTTCAGTTCCTCCATCAGGTGCCAGGCGATCGCCTCGCCCTCCCGGTCCTCGTCGGTGGCGAGCAGGAGTTCGTCGGCTTCGGCCAGTTTCTTCTTCAAATCCGAGATGGTTTTCTTCTTGTCGGCGGTGACGACATAGAGGGGCTGGAATTTGTTGTCGACGTCGACACCTGTACGAGCCCACTTCTCGTGTTTGAACTTTTCCGGAATTTCGGCGGCAGTGGTCGGCAGGTCGCGGACATGGCCCCGGCTCGATTCGACCATATAATCCGGACCCAGGTATGACGATATCTTGGACGCCTTCGTGGGTGACTCAACGATCACCAGCTTCTTGTGGCCCATATCCCAACCTCTCAGAACTGCACCGACACATATGCTATGCCTGAATCCCCCGATTCATGGCTGCTGCACATCCCTGAGTGAGCACGCTAGCACATCGCTCCCCATTCAACTCACACCCGTGCCACCAGATGGGGTCAGCCAGGTCTGTGAGATCAGTTGTCTGATATGTGGCATCAGGTCGTTGGTGAGGGCCTGCGGGTCGGCCTGCATCAACTGGGCAACCGCAGCGATGATCCTTGCCAGGGTCAGTTCTCCATCGCAGGCCCCGAGGACACCGCCCAAGCCCGAATCCACTTCGACGGCCCGCATCAAGCCATCGGCCCGGCGCAGGACGACATGACTGGGATTTTCATGTCCGGGAACGCTGGCTGTCTCCTGCATGGTGCCAGGGGCGAGCACCCATGGCAGATCCATGATCTGGGCGTCCGACCATGACTGGACATCCACGGCCCTCAGATGAGCCACGAGATCCTGGGCAACCGGCTGGCGTACCGGATGAGGCCACGACTCACAGAGCACCCTCGGGGATGCCGAACCCGACTTGACCATCGTGATCCACCCCATCCCGACGCCCTCGATGCCCAACCGGTCGAAATAATCGAGCCATTCGGTGTACCGAGCGACATAGTCGGGCTTTCCCGCCAGGCCTGCGTCGGCCAGCCAGATCTCGATGTACTCGTACGGATCGAGGATCTCTCGCTCAACGAAGAAGGCGTCGCACCCCGCGGGAATCCAGGCGGCCACACGCTCGGACCAGGAAGACCCCCGAAGATGGGCCCAGTTGCCGACGATGTGCAAGGACCCGCCATCGGTCAGGTGTGGGCCAGCCAGGGTGATCACGTCTTTCATCAGGTCGTCCGAGGACCGGCCTGCTTCCCGGTAGACCAGTCTGGGACCGGTGCCCGGCGAGATCACAAAAGGCGGATTCGAGGTGATCAGGTCGAAAGTTTCGGACTGAACCGGGTCGTACAAGGAGCCCAGTCGCGTTTCCACCGTGATGCCATTGAGGGCGAAGGTCAGATTGGCCAGGCTCAGGGCCCGGGGATTGACGTCAGTCGCCACCACCTGCCGGGCACGACGGGCCACGTGCAGACTCTGGACGCCACTGCCGGTCCCCAGGTCGAGGGCCCTGCCGACCGATCGGCGAGGAGTGATCTGAGCCAAGCTGATGGAAGCCGGTGAGATGCCCAAGACCAGGTCTGGTGCCGGCGGGATGTCGCGGGTGTCCAAGGTGGCGGTGTGATCGGAGACCACCCATCCAGACGTGCCATCGGTGTCATCCGCGAACGGACGGACATCCACTGCGGCCCGAAAGCCCGATCCTTCTGCGGTGAGCAGGCCCAGTTCAGTCAGACTGGCGGCGCCGACGGCCCTTCCGACCGGCCCGGCGGGTTGCCACTGCTGGAGCACGAAGAGCCGGATCAGGGTCGCCAAGCCATCGTCTCGACCCGCCAGGGCTCGTGTGGCGGCCATGGTGTGGTTTCTTGCCAGAGCCATCTGCCCATGCGGGCCAATGGCGTTCAGGACTGCGTCGGTCCGGTAGTCAGCCCGCATGAAGTCGTCGCGCAGGCGCTTCATAACATCCAGGTAGGTGTTCACCGTCTCAGCATCTCACATCCACCTGAGAGCAACTCCCGCAACCGGAACAATGAACCGGCCCCAGACACCCACTTCCACAGGGGCTTGTAACGAGCACGTGTCCATACTCAACGTTGTCGACACATTTCCGCGATCCAGCAGATTCCACGATCCAGCAGACTCCCTGAACCAGCCGGCTCCCCGTTGAAAAGACGACCAAGGTTCACCCTGGAGGGGTCACGTCATTCACTTCCTGTCTTGTGCCATGGTCTTCCTCCCTTCTGCCAGTGTTCTCATTGCAGACAGTGTTCTCATTGCAGATTTCCCGCATATGACACCGATGTCACCGCGCCGGGAAGCCCGGGAACCGTCCAATGCAGACCGACCGTGACTTCCACCTCGGCCGCGACATCGGACCCGACTCTGACGATCTCGCAGGATGTCATCTCCGCTCGGTTGTCTCGGGAGATACTGGCGGCCATCGCACATGCCCGACCATCGGTGGCTGACTGGGCGGCCTGGCCCGCGGCTGTCACGGCGGCCAGGTCGGCAGCCTCGCGTGCCTGGTGAAATGCCATGACGTAACTGACAACCAGGGATGCGATCAGCATCCCGATAACCAGAGCGAAACCACCCACGAGCAGTGACATGGTCACACTGCCTGACTGGCGCCCATGCCGGCGCTGGTTCCAATGGCCCCGGCGCTGCCACCAACCTGGTCGCCTCCCTCGGTTCGTCCAGCACCTGCCCGCTACCCCGTCTTTCCGATTCGCCTGCCCCCACCTCGGTAAACCCGGATCCATCGAGTGCTGACATCGCGCAGCAGCCACGGATCGGTGGCGTCGGAGTATACGGTTCATCGTCGACCTGCTTCCGGGACAACCGAGGCGGTCGAATGAACCGGGAAGGCAGGCAGGAAGGTGCCCCAGGGTCTGAAATCCATGGACACTGTCACGACCACCCGGTCAGACTCGTGGGTGACCTGGACTGACGCCGAATCGGGAAGTCGTCCCGTAATCTCACTGACGGCCGCCACGTCGTCTCGGGCGGCTTGCCGGGCAATCTGGGAGGCCGCGTCGCTGCACTGCATCTGCCCCAACACCACACCCAGGATTGAGACCCCGATGGCGATCGCTACTCCCAGGCCCAAGGCGGCGAACGCCATCTCCACGGTCACCCATCCTCGATCGCCACCGCCGAACCGGACCCAGCTGTTCTTCTTCCTTCTCATGACACCTCCTGGTTTTTCTCGATAACAGTTGTGTGCCGGGCCAGTCACAAAGACTGACCCGGCACACTGTGGTTTGTTAGCCGCCGAACATTGACATGATCATGTTGAACAGCCACTGGACCAGTTTCCAGAGGAGGTCCCGGAAAAAGGGGTCATTGATGAGCTTCCACAGGACGCCTCCAAGTGAGATGACTGCTGCAGTGCCGACGGCATACTCCGCTGTTGCCATGCCTGCCTCATGATCGCCGTGGAAAAGGGATCGGATCGCGTTGATCAATTTCTTCATTATCGCTCCTTCATTGTGCGCTAGTGCGCTGGTCCGATCTGGACAGTGATTACCATGGGGAGTGACCTCGCCATTTTGGGGTGACATGTGGAGAGTGTGGATAACTGACCCTGGTTCGTCATCCCTGTGGATGATTAGCACCTGGTCACCCGAGGAGCCCGGACAGCCCTGCCGCGATCACCGGCACCACCCCGATCAGCATGAATGCCGGCAGGTAGCACAGCCCAAGTGGCAGCACGCTCTTGACACCGACCGACTTCGCCGCGGCCAACTGAGTGGCCCTGCCCTGACGACGCAGATCAACACTGTGCTGGGCCAGGACGTCGACCACGGCCGTTCCCCAGGTGGCGCTACGCGTGAGGTCACGGGCCACGAAGCCGATGACCGGATCCTCCTTCAGGACCGCCCAGGCTTGGGCTTCTGACATCCCCACCGATAAGGCATTACTGACTGTGCCGAACAAGATTGAGACGGGAGGACCAACGGCTTGGGCGACTGTCTCAATGGCGTTGCGCAGGGGTTGCCCGGCTCGGACACATGACCGGACCAGATCGAGTGCGCGCGGCAACTCGTACAATGTCTGCAATCGCCGAAGGCGGGTCCCCGCTGGTTCCAGACGTCCCAATCCGACCCACACCCCAGCTGCGATCACTGGGCCGATCAAGACGACAACTGGTGACCAGCCCCAGCCGTAGGCGACCACCATCACAGCGGTGATACCGCCGATCCACCAGCGCAGTCTCGAGCCCATCGCCGAGGGTAACGGCTGGGCCCAGGCCGGCAGTCGTACTGGCAGCGCAGGGCGTAAACGGGTGACCCCGTCGGGAGGCAGCCACATCCACACCGATACTCCAGCGCATATCACCGCTGCCCACCGCGTCAGGTCCATGATGTCTTCTTTCGTCCACGTGCTCCCCCGGGGCCGGTCCGGCCCAAGAACTCGCTCCACACCAGGCCGCAACAGGCCAGACCAAGCCCGATCAGCAGGCAGGCCCGGCCCACCATGCCGTCGGTCAGGAAGACCAGCGGATTGCTACCCAAGCCGAAGGCAATTCCCAGTCCGACCAGGGGTAACAGGCCCAGCAATTGCCCTGTGGCACGCGGTCCGGCCAGTTCTCCGGACACGATCAGCGCTGTCTCGGCGCCCTCCTCGAGGTTCTGGCGTACCCTCTCCAAGCTTTCGTGCATGGAGGCCCCAGACACTTGCGCCACCCTCCAGGCCTGGCCGATTTCGGCCAATCCGGTCTGGCCGGGACGACGGGACAACTCATCCAGCACATCCCAGGGATCACCACCCATCCGCAACTCGGCCACCACGGGGGCAAGAACCGGGCATTCCTCCGCTGCCAGGTTCATCGCCGAGGTGGGAATGTGCCCCAGGGCCAGCAGCGACTCCAGGACCTGGGCAGTCCGCACCACTTCACGCGTCATGTGCATGGAACGTTTGTCGTTGACACGTGTCATGACGATCCAGGTCAGGGTCGTACACACCATGGCCGCCGCCGCCAGAATGCCGAGGGGCTTGACGAACAGTCCGGCCACAGCGGCCACAACGTCGGCTCCAATGATCACCCGCCACAGGTTCACATCGGGAGTTCCCCTTGATCTTTCAGCCAGCCGTTTCAGCCCAGGACCCTGGGCGGGAACCAGCAACCAGACAGTCACCATGGCCGCCAGCACCGCCACCACGATCACGACAGCACCTCCATCAGAGCGGCCATCCCGTCACCCTCTTGGATCTGGCCATCGCGACGCCGCAGAGCTAGACGAGCACTGACACCCGTACTGTCACGAGTCATCACACCAATCTCGGACACCTCACGTCCGGTTGGCACGCGGCTGACATGGACCAGTACGCGGATGGCCGAAGCCACCTGGGCCCGTGTCGCCTCGGCGGACAACCCGCCCAATGCCCCCAGTGCTTCGAGGCGGGCGGGCAGGTCGGCCACACTGTTGGCGTGGATGGTCCCGCAGCCGCCTTCGTGGCCTGTGTTGAGAGCTTGGAGGAGGTCCCGCAGTTCGCCGCCGCGGACTTCCCCGACGACCAGGCGGTCTGGCCGCATGCGCAAAGCCTGTCTGACAAGGTCTGTCATGGTGACCAACCCCGCCCCTTCGCCGTTAGGAGGGCGTGACTCCAAGGACACCGTGTGGGAATGGTCCGGGTCAAGTTCCCGCGAATCCTCCACGATGACGATGCGCTCCTGACTGGGCACGAGGGACAGCAGGGAACCCAACAGGGTCGTCTTGCCAGAGCCGGTCCCTCCAGAAATGAGAAATGCGACCTTCTTTTCGATCAACCGGCACAGGATCGAGGCCATGCGCGGGTCGACACTGCCTGAACGGAGCCAATCGTCCAGGCTCAGACGGTTCTTCGCCGGGACTCTCAAGGACAAACAAGTCCCCGGATGGGCAATACCGGAAAGGACGGCGTGAAAGCGCACCCCGTTGGGCAGCCGGGCGTCGACATAGGGCGAACCGTCGTCGAGGCGGCGCCCCACCAGCGCGGCCAGCCGGACTCCCAACTGTCTCACGGCATCGTCGTCGTCGAAGCGCACACGAGTCGGCTCCAGACCCGTCCCCCGGTCGATGAAGACCTGATCCGCGCCATTGACCACGATGTCGGTCAGCCCCTCAATCGACAACAGAGGTTCCAAGACCCCGATCCCCATCGAATCGCGAGCGATCCCATCCTGTACGGCCAGGACGACCGAATCCGACACGATCTGCCCCGTGGCGCGCAGGGCTTCGGCAATGTCCAGCGCAGTCGCGGGCCGACCCAGAAAAGCCAGGTGGCGGCGCACCTCGCGTTGGACATCATCGCCTGTCATCGTAACCTCCGGGCACCGGAGGTCTCCCCCAGACACCACTGCAGGACGCGGACACAGGCTCTCTTCCATCCCCCCGAAGGCCAAGGCGGGACGCCACGATCAGCCAGCCGGGGCAATTCGCCAACGGTGGGCAGCACCCCGACAAGAGGCAACTCCACCGCTCTGGCGGCGTCCCCGGGTGACACTGATCCTCCTTTCCGGACCACCAACCCGCACTGCCCGACATCCGCGGCTGTGACACTGGCCTTGGTGGCGGCCAACGCCCGTACTGTTTGAGCCGAGACGACCAGGCTGCGACGGACGACACCACCGCCATTGTTGTCAGTACGCCCCTGGTCGATCAGGACCAGATGATGGTTGCGGGCCAGGCAGTCGATCACCGCCTCAAAAGCCTGAGCGGACACGGGCACAGGGTCTGGCCGGGTCATCGACACCAGCGTGATCCCCTCGACGTTGGGTAGCATCGGCGTGATGTCGGCAATCTGCCCCACCGCGTTTTTCAGCTTGTCCCACCGCCACCCAGGGGTGTTCTCAGCCCCCAGCAAGAGGTCGAGTCCACCCCCCTGCGGATCGCAATCGACCAAGGCAACCTTCAGCGGCCGCCGGGCAGCAGCCAGGGCCACACCGGCGCAGAGCGTCGACACCCCGACTCCCCCGACTCCGCCGCGTACTGCCACCACCGTGCCCGTGTCCGAACCCACCCCGCGACCAGCGATCACCCGGGAGAGCCACTTGCCTCCCTCAGGAAGCACGATGACCGACGCCCCCAGCGGCATCGACCAGCGGCACAAAGCCTCCTGCGAGTCGGCCTGTCCCACCAAGTACGTCTGGTCCCTGCGTGGCAAAGCCCAGTTGGCAACCTGCCCCACCTGGTCCGCACCGATCAGCATCACAGCCGACGTTCGCCACACCGCCTGAAACTCCTGCGGATCGGCCACCACCACCAAGGACGAGCCAATCGCCGCAGCCGAAGCCTGGGCCAAATCGGCCAGCCGGGCATCAGCGGTGAGCAGGGTCGTCGACATCTGTTCATTGGTCACACAGTGTCTATTGACCAGGACGCGAGGGCGGTGTCACGCCACTTCAAATCTGTGGATAACTTTTCTCCCGTGATGCTCCCTTGTGGATAAGTCCGGGGCTACTCACGGTCCCCAGGGAGAGTGGCGAAACACCCTCAGACATACGACGACCACAAACGATATAGCTTCCCCCACACGCTCCCCACCCGTACAAACAAGCATCCAACGTTGCTTGTTATATCATGAATCACCTTCCTGGGTACGGGTTTTTCTTGGATCTGGGGACTGGAGTGTTTTACAGTTGGCGAGCCTCAACTTATTCTGTACAGTTCAGGCATGGCGTCCGTTTCGATGATCCCGCGCGCAGCCCTGGAGTGGCTGGTCGGGGTCGAGCGTTCATCCATCCTTCTTATGGGGGCCGCTGGCGGGTACCCCCTCACGCTGGTCAGGGCGGGGCATGCCGTGACCGTCGTCGACACCGACGCGGCTCTCCTCAAGGCCGTCGCCGCGCGCCATGTCATGCTGCACACAGTGGTCGCCAAGGGGGAATCCCTGCCCTTCGACCCGTGCTGCTTCTCAACAGTCCTGTCGATCCAAAATTTCCACGAGTACTCCACGGCGCAGGCCCTGGGCGCCTGGGCCCGGGTGCTGAGGCCCCACGGCCGTATCGGTGTGGCGTACGTCACGCGCGACGATTCCGTACCGTGGGTGAAGAAGCTCAGGCGCATCGTCCAGTCCCGCTTGCCCGGGGCTATGATCAATGATTATGGCGTCGAATCCGTGGCGGCTCTGCAAGGATCGACCTATTTTCCGCGCCCGCAACAGATGACCTTCCGCATGTGGGTGCCGTCGACGCGGGCCCAACTCCAGGACAGCGCCCGCCGGGCCGCCGGGGCTGAAGACCTGGAGGAAGACCAGATCACGCAGATGCTCGAGGAAGTGGGGCAGTTGTACGACGAGTACGCCCGCCCGCCCGATCCCCTGATGTTGCCCTACCAGATGCAGTGCTGGAGGGCCGAAGTGGACCAAGCCACCCTGACGACCACCTTGAGACGCCGTGACAGCGGGTTATCGATCTCATTGTGACGATGCGGGGGCCGACAGTCTCGCCTTGAATCGCTGAATCTGGTTGGCGACGCTGGTAGTCTGAGACGGTCAAGGAGGAACCATGTCCAGCCCCAGCGAAGTCTCTGATCTCGTCAACAACATCGTCGCGGATGTACGAGTCATCATCTCCGATGAGATTGCCCTGGCCAAAGCCGAAATCAAGCCGTCGATCAAGCGTGCGGGAATCGGGAGCGGGCTGTTCGGAGCCGCGGGGTACTTCGCCGTTTCCGCCACCATTGTTCTGTGGTTCACCATCGCGGCGGGATTCGCCTGGCTTTATGCGTCGACCACCCGGCTGAGCCCGTGGGCGTGTGTGTTCTGGGGGACCCTGATGGCGGTCTTCCTGCTCCTGGTCGCCGCGGCGGTCTTCGTCTTCCTCGGCGGCAAGTCCTTCTCGCGGATCAAGGCGCCCGAGAAGACCCCCGAATCGTTCGGCAAGACAGTGGCCGCCGTGATGAGCGGCGTCGATTCCGGCAACGAGCGTGTACGCGAAGAGGTCACTTCACCCGACAATTCCATCCCCCGCCCGGTCATGGTTCCGGTCGGCGGACATGTGGTCCTGCCAACCAGCCGCGAGACTGCCTGACCAACGCCCGGCATGACACCGGTGTCGCCCATGCCACTACCTCACCACCACGCTGACACCCGGCACATCATGGGATTGCGTCGGAATCCCGCCACTGTGGTACAGTGCTTTTATTCTGCCCCGCCTTCCTAAGGGAATGGCGGGGATTTTTGTGTGCATATTGGGTGACGCCTGTCTAGGAGCGTGCTGAAATACGCTGTCCCGAACGTGGACGTGCCGGGACCTGGTATTTCAGCGGGCGCCTAGCCCTGGACTTGATGACACATCCAGTCAAGTGACCCTGATAGGCGGATCCCCGGGCCACCCGCTGGTCCGGCGTAGTTTGTCCACATCAGTCGTGTGCGACGAGGATCTGAGGCCGACACGGTAAAATCGACAAATAGGCAGTCGTGCGGACACCTCGTCATTGGGTCATCATGGCGTCGGCGCGCTTACCCGCTCCACACGGGCGGCGCGTCCAGCACAATCACCCACTGGCATGACACCTGTGCGAAGACGGATCAGCGACCCGGCAGCAGCGGATCTGCTACCGGCTTGGGAAACGCGTGAGTGAAGGAGGATTGTTGTGCCAGCCACTCTCCCCCCTTATCACTCCCCCTATGAGCGGCAGCATCCCCCCCACACCCCGAACCCGCAACACGGGTCGGCGAGTACGGCCCGCCGAGCTTCGGCGTCAATGCCACGACGGTCGATGTCCACCTCGCCCCGCTATGCGAGACCGGCTCTACTGCCCTGGTACCGCCGTCCCGTCACCAAGATCATTTCGTTCGTGGCTGTCGCGTGGGTCGTCATCGTCGCGTCCTTCAGCCTTGTCATGGACGTTGCCTATGCCAACCGTTTCCTGCCCGGCACGTCGGTACAAGGCCACGACCTGTCCGGGATGACAGCGGCCCAAGCCCAACTCGTCCTGGACCGCATGCAGGCCGACATCAGCGTAGACCTCACCTTGAACGGGGTCACCACCCACGCCACGGGCGCCGAACTCGGCATCACCGTCGACCGTCAGCAGATTCTCTCCTCGTTGGCAGAACAGTCCCGAACACCCTTGTGGATCCTGCGGGTCGGCCAGCATCCCACGACCGGCCTGAGTATCTCGGTCGACGCAGACCAGTTCAACACCTGGCTGGACTCGAACTACTCCGGACAGCTCGTGGCTCCGGTCAACGCCGGATTGGTCTTCGATTCGGGTACGAGTAGGTTCACCGTAACCGCTGCCTCGTCGGGCGTGGGTGTGAACACGGCCGACCTCGACACCATCGCTGACACCCTGGAAGCGCATGCAGGCAAGGGTTCTTTCACCCTCAACCCCACTGACATCGCACCCCAGATCACCGACGACCAGGCCAAGACCGCAGCAGACTGGATCAACCAGCGCTTGACCACCACCTGCTCCCTGGATTACAACGGTTCCACGGTCTATACCCTCACCCCTGCCGACATTGCCACCATGGCATCGATCACCCCTGGCAGCACGGGTCTCACCGTCACCTTCGACTCCGAGAAGATCCAATCCTTCATCCAACAGACCCTCCAACCCAGTCTCGACACGGCTCCGGTGAACCAAGATGTCCTCACCGATGCGAGTGGGGCACCGGTCGGTCTGGCACGGTCTGGGGCCAATGGCCGTTCCCTGGCCGACACCGACTCGCTGGGTTCCAGCATTGCGCAATGTCTGACGTCCAACAATGCCGCACCCATCAATCTGTCTTTCACAGACATCCCCTTCTCCACACAGAACACTGTTACCCTCAGCCCTACCAGTTCGGCCGTCCAGGCCCAGCTCACGTACTTGTTGGCCCATGTCACCGAGTACAACACGGCGGAATGGGGTGACTACAATTCCGCGGGCGGGGATTGCGCGAACTTCGCCAGCCAGGGTTTGTACGTACGCGGGATCCCCATGGATCTGACCTGGTACAGCCACGGCCCGAGATCGGCCTCCTCCGCGTGGACCTTCGCCCCCAGCATGGACGCCTGGATGAAATCCAAGGGCTGGACCCGGCTGAGTCTCGACCAACTGGATCAACTCAAGCTGGGCGACATAGGAGTCTTCGACTGGAACCTCGACGGCAGGGCAGACCACATCATGACGGTCTCCCGGATCGACGACACGCCGGGCGGGGTCGACGTGTACTTTGTCAGCCACAACGACGATGGCGCCTACCGAAATCTCACCGACGTCATCACCAAGGACCATCCGGGCGCCAACGCATGGTTCTACTCGGTCCCCTGATCTGTGGCGCTCAACCATGAAGGATACACAATGAAGACATCCACCCTGATGGGTTCCCTGCTCGCAACAACGGGCCTGATCGGCGCAGCCTGCGTGACGTACGGAACAGCTTTCGAGAATCGCGCATACCAGCTCCGGCATGTCACCGTGCCGACGCTTCCACCGGGTCACGAATCGATCCGCATCCTGCATCTGTCCGACCTGCACCTGCTGGCCGGTCAGACGAAGAAGATCGCTTGGGTCCGGGCCTTGGGCTACCTTCGTCCCCACCTGCTGGTCAACACCGGTGACAACATCGCTTCGCCCACCGCCCTTGAGACCCTCGTCCACACCCTCAGTCCGCTGATGAAGGTGCCCGCTGTGTTCGTCCTGGGTTCCAACGACGTGTACTACCCGCGCCCACTCAACCCGCTGAAGTATTTCACGAACCGCGACCACGACGACGTTGCCCCGACCCTGCCAACCGAAACCCTGATCCGGACCCTGGAGGACATGGGTTGGACCAATGCCGAGCGACAAAGACTAGTTTTCCCGATCAATGATTCGACCATCGAAGTACGAGGATGCGGCGACGCGCACATGGACATCGATGACTACGACACCGTCATGGGAGAACCCAGCACCGCCGACCTGCTCATCGGTGTGACTCACGCCCCGTACCGCCGAGTCCTCGACCAGATGGTCGCCGACGGTGCGGGGCTGATCTGCACCGGCCACACCCACGGCGGCCAGGTGTGCCTGCCCAGCGGGCGCGCCCTGACCACCAACTGCGACCTGCCCCTCGAGCAGGCCAAGGGCCTGAGCACCCACCGCCTGGGCCAGTCCTCGGCCTACCTCCACGTCTCCGCCGGCCTCGGCACTTCCCCCTTCGCTCCGTACCGCTTCTTCTGCCCCCCCGAAGCGACCCTGCTGACCTTGACCGCCCGGCCAAGCGAGGCCCACGACTGAGCCAGCTCTTCCCGAGTTCACCTGGCAGTCCAGTATGCGTACTCAGGACTGACAAGGTATGCTCGTACGGCTAAGCCTGAATCCGCTGATCGCCTGCATGACAGACATGGATCGGTGTGGTGAGGCTAGGTCAAAGAAAGCGAGCACATGTCAACACGTCCGGATTTGAGAAACGTCGCCATCATCGCCCATGTGGATCATGGGAAGACAACCCTGGTGGACGCCATGCTGTGGCAGTCGGGGGCTTTCCGGGCGAACCAGGAGGTGGAGACCCGGGTCATGGACTCGATGGACCTGGAGCGGGAGAAGGGGATCACCATCCTGGCCAAGAACACCTCCATTGCTCACCGGGACGCGCAGGGGAATCCGATCACGATCAACATCATCGACACTCCTGGTCACGCGGACTTTGGCGGTGAGGTTGAACGCGGGCTGGAGATGGTGGACGGGGTCCTGCTGCTGGTGGACGCCAGCGAAGGACCGTTGCCGCAGACACGCTTCGTTCTGCGGAAGGCACTGGCGAAACAGCTGCCTATTATCGTCGTGGTCAACAAGGTCGACCGGCAGGACGCCCGCATCCAGGAGGTTGTGGAAGAGACATACTCCCTGTTCATGGATTTGCTCGACGACGACCAGGTGCACATGCTCGACTTTCCCATCGTCTACTGTTCCGCGAAGGCTGGACGCGCTTCCACAACCAGGCCCGCCGACGGCGAGATGCCCGAGGAGCGCGACCTGACACCGCTGTTCGAAACGATCTTCTCCCACATCCCGGCACCATCCTTCGAAGAGGGGCACCCGCTCCAAGCCCATGTCACCAACCTCGACGCATCACCGTACCTCGGGCGGCTGGCCCTGTGCCGGATCGTCAACGGCACCCTGACCCGCGGACAAACCGTCGCCTGGTGCAAGCGCGACGGATCGGTGTCCAACGTACGGCTGTCCGAGTTGCTGAAAACCGAAGCCCTCGACCGTCTGCCCGCCGACTCGGCCGGACCCGGTGACATTGTCGCCATCGCGGGCATCCCCGAGATCACCATCGGGGAAACCCTCTCCGACCCCGAGGATCCGCGCCCGCTGCCACTGATCCACGTCGATGAGCCGTCGATCTCGGTCACCATCGGCATCAACACCTCTCCGCTGGCCGGTCACTCCGGCAAAAATCTCACCGCCCGCCTGGTCAAAGGCCGCCTCGACCAAGAGCTGGTCGGCAACGTCTCGCTTCACGTCCTGCCGACCGAACGCCCGGACTCCTGGGAAGTCCAGGGCCGAGGCGAACTCCAACTGGCCATCCTGGTCGAGATCATGAGACGGGAATCCTTCGAGCTGACCGTCGGAAAACCCCAAGTCGTCACGCGTGTCATCGACGGAAAAACCTTCGAGCCCACCGAACGGCTGACCATCGACGCCCCCGAAGAGCACCTCGGCGTGGTCACCCAACTGTTGGGAACCCGGAAGGGCCGCCTGGAACACATGGTCAACCACGGCACCGGTTGGGTCCGCGTCGAATACATCGTGCCCGCCCGGGCCCTGATCGGATTCAGGACCGAATTCCTGACCGAAACCCGCGGCACAGGCATCATGAATCACGTTTTCGAAGGGTACGAACCTTGGGCCGGTGACATGCGGCTGCGCCCCACCGGCTCCCTGGTCGCTGACCGCCAAGGGGTCGTGACCTCGTACGCCTTGTTCAACCTCCAGGAACGCGGCAGTTTGTTCGTCGGGCCGGGCAGCCAGGTCTACGAAGGCATGGTCGTCGGGGAGAACCCCCGGGCCGAGGACATCGACGTCAACCCGACCAAGGAGAAGAAGCTGACCAATGTTCGCTCCTCCACCGGCGAGGAACTGGAACGCCTGGTCCCGCCGCGCATCCTCAGCCTGGAAGCGGCTTTGGAATTCTGTCGCGAAGACGAGTGCCTGGAAGTGACTCCGGCCGATCTGCGCATCCGGAAAGTCGAGTTGAACGCCCGCGAGCGCGCCCGTACTCGTTCGAGATCCAAGACCGGCTGAAAGGCAGAGCAGTGAGTGAGCCCGAGGAGGTGAGGGCCAGTCTGGAGGCCCATACTCTGGCGCGCCGCCTCGCCCCGTGGTCGCTCATGCTGCTCGCGATCTTGTGGGGCTCGACCTTCTTCTCGACCAAGCGTCTGGTCGCCATCATCCCACCCACCGACTTTCTGGCAGTCCGCTTCCTGATCTCGACCGTGGTCCTGGTCCTGGTCTTCCACCGCTCGCTCAAGATGAGCCGGCGGACCTGGATCCACGGCAGCATCCTGGGTGTCTTGTGGGCGACCGCCGAACTGTTCCAAACCGAGGGACTGGCGCACACCTCCGCCTCGATCTCCGGCTTCGTCACGGGCCTGTACGTGGTGTTCACCCCCGTCCTCGGCTTCCTGCTCTTCCGGTTGCATGTCACCCGCTGGGTCTGGGTCGCCGTCGGGCTGGCTACCGTCGGATTGGCTGCCCTCACCATCCGTCCCCAAGCCGGTCTGATCGGGTACGGCGAACTGCTCACCATCGCCTGTGCGATCGTCTACGCCCTGCACATCGCCGTCATGGGCCGCTGGTCAACCCCGCGTGAAGCCGCCTCCCTGACCCTGTCCCAAGCCCTGTCGATGACGGTGGTCTTCATCCTTTTCGCCCTGCCCGGCGGGATCCAGATGCC